>JAFUKS010000205.1 GCA_017473445.1 Lachnospiraceae bacterium | reverse complement strand
GTTCAAAAGTTAATTCTGACATAATTTTGAACCTCCTCTATTAATTTATTTGGGGTGGAAGCCCCGGCTGTAATTCCCACCAGAGTAGCAGTTTTAGGTATCTCTAAACGCAAGTCTTCCAGTGTTTGTATATAATAGGTATCTGCACATTCACTACTGCATATCTCATAAAGCTTACGCGTATTGGAGCTGTGCTTACCTCCTATAACAATCATTACATCTGCTTCCCGGGCAAGACTCCGTGCTGATTTCTGTCTTTCCTCGGTAGCATTGCATATGGTATTCATAATATCACTATTGTAACCTTTTTGCCGAAAAATTTCAACTATATCTTGAAATTTATTGTAATTAAATGTCGTCTGGGAAACAATGGATAATTTGTACTGTTTATCCAGATTTTCACACAGGCTTTCTGCCCCTTGTACGGTCTCCACCACAGTCACCGGACCATTGCACCACCCCTTGATGCCTTCTACCTCAGGATGTCCGTCATTACCGATAATTATGATATATTTTCCTTCTCTGCTTTCCTTATCCACAATCCGGTGAATCCGTTTCACAAAAGGACAAGTGGCATCAATACATTCAACCCCACGTTTTTCCAAAATATCATATATCCTTCTGGGCACTCCGTGGGCGCGTATAATTACACTTCCCTCTGAGAGTCCTTGTAAATCCTCAGGAGTCTCTAACACCAACACTCCCTGCTGCTCCAACTCCCGAACCACCTCTTCATTGTGTACAATAGGACCGTAGGTATATATAGTTTTGCCCTTTTGAATCTGTTCATACACAGTATCCACTGCCCGTTTCACTCCAAAGCAATATCCTGCACATTCCGCCAGTTTTACCTCCATATATACCTCCTTTCCGTTATTTCTTACATAATCCTATGATGGCATCTGCCACTTCTTCGATGGTCATGGCAGAGCTATCAACCAAAACAGCATCCTTGGCCTGACGCAAGGGAGAATGCTCCCGATTCATATCTCTGTAATCTCTCTCCTCAATATCCAGACGTATCTGCTCCAAATCGCACTTCTCGCCCTTGGCAGTCAGTTCATCGTATCTGCGTTTTGCTCTTACCTGGCTGCTGGCAGTTAAATATACCTTTACATTTGCTTCGGGCAGTACACAGGTACCAATATCCCTGCCATCCATGATACAATCCTTTTCTGAGGCCAGTTTCTGCTGAAGCTCCACCAGCTTTTTGCGGACACCGGGCTGCACAGAGGTCTTGGAAGCCATATTGCCCACCTCTTCCGTACGCAGATAGGCATTTACATTTTCACCATTTAAATATACTACCTGCACACCCTCTTCATAAGCAATGGAAATATCTGCCTGCTGACAAGTCTCATTAATGGTCGCGGCATCCTCCGGCGATACACCCTGCCGGAGCATATACAATGCCATAGCCCGATACATGGCTCCCGTGTCTACATAAATCAGATTCATTTTCTTTGCAATCAATTTGGCGATGGTGCTTTTTCCTGCACCAGCCGGTCCGTCTATCGCTATATTATATGCCATATTTACCTCTTTTCTGTATCCTCTTACGCATTTTTTCCTGCCAGATAGCCTGTTGACCAGGCAATTTGAAGGTTAAAGCCACCGGTCATGGCATCCACATCCAATACTTCCCCTGCAAAAAACAAACCGGACACCTTCTTGGACTCCATGGTGGAGGGATTTACATCCTTTACGGAAACGCCGCCCTGAGTAATAATCGCTTCCGCAAAATCCCGGGTACCAATCACCTTCAAGGGCAAATTCTTTATTAGCTGCCCAAAACGTTGACGCTCCTCCTTGGTAATCTCATTGACCTTTTTCTCCGGTAAAATTCCGGACAAATCTATCATAACAGGAATCAGTCTCCCGGGGAAGAGACCTGCCAAAGAATTTCGAAATTGTTTATTTTTATTTTCTTCAAAATCCCGTAATAGACGCTTATCCAGCTGTTCCGGACTAAGTGCCGGTTTTAGATCAATATAAGCATAGGTGTCTCCGCTTTTCTTTGCCTTCATGTAATAACTGCTGGCACTAAGCACCAATGGACCTGTGATGCCAAAGTGTGTAAAAAGCATCTCACCAAAGCCGCTATAAAGCTCTTTTTTGCCATTTTTCAAGCATAAGGATACATTACGCAGGGAAAGCCCCATCAGCTCCTTGCACCAACTTTCCTGACAATTTAACGGTACCAGTGCAGGCTTTCTATCCGTCAATCTATGTCCCGTAGACTCTGCAAAGATATACCCATCTCCCGTAGAACCCGTTGTGGGATAAGATTTCCCTCCGGTACACACAATAACCGACTTTGCCGAAAGGATCCTGCCATTATCCAAAGTAACATTTATAATCTTATAGCCGGGCCGCTTATTTCCGGCTTTGGAAGGGGATGTATCACAAGAAGCTTCCGCCTCCGGATATAGCATTTCTTCTGTGCCGATATCAACGACCCTGGTATTATACAGAATCTGTACCTTCCTCTTTTGCAGTTCCCGGGTAAGGGCTCCTATCACATCAGAGGAATGATCCGATACCGGAAATACTCTGTCACCTCTTTCTATCTTTAGGGGACAACCTGCTTTTTCCAAAAGCTCCATCACAGCATGGTTGTCATAAGTATAAAAGGCACTATACAAAAACTTTTCATTATTACAAATATTGGCAAAAAGCCCCTCCATATCACAGGCATTGGTCACATTACACCTTCCTTTACCGGTGATAAAAAGCTTTTTACCAAGTTTTTCATTTCTTTCTATCAAAAGAACCTGTTTACCGTCTTCGGCAGCAGCCAAAGCAGCCATCATACCCGCTGCGCCGCCGCCTATTACAATGATCTGGTCCATTTTAGTCTTCCTTTCTCAGGGAATAATTGAGCATGGGCTCATCATCAATAAAATTAATTTCATCATTCAGATAAACCTGATAATTGTTCCATGTTTCCTCCAGCATTTCCAGATTGTCCTTTACCTCCCCGGGGCATTTCAGGCATAGAGCTACCACCAGTGCATTGATAACACTTAAGGGGGCCACAAGGGAATCCACAATGGACACCATATCACTTCTTGCATGCAAATTGCAGGAAGAATATAAATTCATAGGAGAATGTATGGAGTCTGTTACCGCAATCACTTTCGCATTACGGTCATTGGCAAATTCCATGGCTTTTAAGGTACGCATAGAATATCTGGGGAAACTGATTCCCACAAAACAATCCTTTTCACAAATCCGAATCATTTGTTCAAAGGTTTCGCTGATGCTGGTAGTTTTCAACAATACCACATTTCCGCGAATCATATTCAGATAAAAATGCAGAAAAGCTGCCAAAGGTTCATTACTGCGTAGTCCCATGATGTAAACCGTTTCCGCTGCCAGCAACGTATCCACTGCCGTCTCAAAAGCAGTAGCATCAATATTCTGCAAGGTATCCTGTATTTTCTCTATATCAGCACTAAGAACGGAGCTAAGAATCTCCGATTGGGAACTGCGTCCGTATTTGGCATCTATCTTCTGAATTCCGCTCAACTTATTACGCACACACTCTTCCAGTTTTTTTTGAAATTCCGGATAACCGGAATATCCAACGCAAGTAGCAAATCGTACTACCGTAGACTCGCTGATGCCTATAGTATCTCCCAATTTGGCCGCAGTCATGAATACCGCCTGGTCATAATGCTCCAATATATAATTTCCGATAGCACGATGACTTTTGCTCATCTTAGGAAACTTTTCTTTGATACGACTAAGTACATCATCCTGCATTCCTCATCCGCTCCTTTCCGCTTATCCCATAAACTCCACCTATACTCTACCGGCAAAATCATAATAGGACCTTTCCAGCAAATCCAAAGACTCACTATCGGACAAATCAAAATCACCGCTCAAAGACATACATGCAGCACCATGAATAAAAATCCACATTTTCATAAACAATAAGCTGGGATTGGTACATCCCATAGATGCAGCCTTATTTATCTCCGTTACTACCGTTCCGGTCTTTCCGTTCAGCAATTCATACATACTTTTCTTGGAAGGATTATCTGTCAAAAATAACAGGCGAAATAAATTCTTTTCTTTCCGTGCAAAAGAAATATACGCCATGCCCAGATTGGAAAAGGGTGCCGTACCAGTCCCCTCAAAGGCAGCATAATACTCGTGAAAATATTCTACGCCCTTCAAATATACCGCGCTCCATAACTCTTCCATGTTTTTATAAACACGGAAAATAGGCTGTGTGGAACAGCCTGCTTTGGCGGCAACCTTTCTGGCAGTAACAGTCTGGAATCCATCTGCTCTGGTCATCTCAAATGCAGTATCCAGAATCTGCTTGATTGTAATCGTTTCCTTTCTGGCCATAGTAATCCTCCCTCGAATATAACAAGCGTTATTTTACCCTTTTATTCTACTTGTAACGGATAACATTTGTCAATAACAAAAAAACACCGCATACCCATATGGGTACGCGATGTTCTTCAGTGATTCATTATACAGGATATGCACCATTGGTGGTGTCAGCCTGAGTCATATCAACCTTTTCCTGCTGTGCCTGACGATACTTGAAGTAATCTTTAGCAACCTGAGGGAACAATGCATAGCTCAGAACGTCCTCATCCTGCTGCTTCCATTCCTTCATTTCGCTTTCCAGCTTCTCCAGTTCGTTGCCCAGTAAATCAGCATAACGGCAGGTAATTCTCTCTTCACCGGGAATAACCTTATCGATTACTTCCTGGCTCATGGGCTTAACGGTCTGTCCGTACTCACCACGCAAAACTGCCTTGGTCTCCTTGGTAGCCATCTTATATCTCTCGCCCATCAGAACATTAAATACAGCCTGTGTACCTACAATCTGGGAGGAAGGAGTTACCAGAGGGGGCTCACCCAGATCCTTACGTACCTGAGGAATCTCCTTTAATACATCATAATATCTGTCTTCTGCATTCTGCTCCTTCAGCTGACTTACCATGTTGGAAAGCATACCACCGGGAACCTGATATAACAGAGTCTTAATATCAACACCCATTACCTTAGGATTCAGCAGGCCATTCGCCAGACACTCATCTCTGTAAGGTCTGAAGTAATCAGCGATTTCAGCAAGCAGATTCTGGTCGAATCCGGTATCATATTCAGTACCCTTAAAGGTCTCAACCATAACCTCAGTTGCAGGCTGGGAAGTACCCAGTGCAAAAGGACTCATTGCAGTATCAATTACATCTACGCCAGCTTCTACAGCCTTCAGATAGGTCATACTAGCTACACCGGAGGTATAGTGGGTATGCAGCTGAATAGGAAGCTTGGTAGCGCTCTTCATTGCAGAAATCATCTCGGTTGCCTTATAAGGAACCAGCAGACCTGCCATATCCTTGATACAGATGGAATCAGCACCCATCTCCTCAATCTTCTTAGCCATATCGGTCCAGTACTCTAAGGTGTATGCATCACCCAGGGTATAGGACAGCGCTACCTGTGCATGGCCTCTGCCTTCCTGAACCTTGAACTTATTGGTAGCATCTACAGCTGCCTGTAAGTTACGCAGGTCGTTTAAGCAGTCAAAAATACGAATAATATCGATACCGTTGGAGATGGACTTCTGTACGAAGTACTCTACCACGTCATCTGCATAGGGTCTGTAGCCTAAAATATTCTGGCCACGGAATAACATCTGTAATTTTGTATTCTTGAAACCATCACGAATCTTTCTAAGTCTATCCCAGGGATCTTCCTTTAAGAATCTCAGGGATGCATCAAAGGTTGCACCACCCCAGCACTCTACTGAGTGATATCCAACCTTATCCATCTTCTCCAGAATGGGAAGCATGAAATCGGTGGGCATTCTGGTTGCAATCAGAGACTGATGAGCATCACGTAATATGGTTTCCGTAATCTTAATCGGTTTCTTAACTTGTTCTGACATTTACGAATTTCCTCCAAATTAATTTTATAGTGGGTTTTAAGCTGTGCTTTCTAAAACCCAAACGGGTTTTAAGCTGTGCTTTCTAAAACCCAAACGGGTTTTAAGCTGTGCCATTCT
>JAFUKS010000204.1 GCA_017473445.1 Lachnospiraceae bacterium | reverse complement strand
TATCGAAAACTTGATGAAAGAATATAGCGGCTTTCACGATAGCTGTATAGTATCAATAAACTATCATAGCGGAGCATTTGTTAATGATAAGGGCGCTATGGCAAATGGTGGATTGCTTGAGCATAGCATTGAAATGATATTACATAGTCAGTGCAATAAACCTATTGAACTGCGTTTTACAGGAGTAAGAAAATGTAATATTGTTGGCTGGCAGGATAATTATTTCTGCGACATTTTTGGTGCATATTTGAATTTTCATAGCGACCTACTTGGTAAAACTCGTGATGACAAGCTGATAGTATGGGCGGATTGGGATGGTTACAATCCCATAAATTATACGGAAGAAAAACCGATTTCCACTAACGGAGAACACTGTACTTATGTAATTGCTGAAAAACTGTTTTGGAGAATAATAACGGAGGACTAAACCAGATAGACAAATTCCAATATGTCGAACAGTTAGAAAAACTTGAAGTTGTAGAGGCTTTCTGCCCGACTAATATTAGTGCATGCATTTGGCGGTCGGGTGTCAATTGGTTCAATTGCCCGATGGAATCGTATTTTTCTTTAGATTAGTCGGGCAACCAACACCAGGAATACCCGATCGTTTTAAATATTTCTGCCTTCCGGTCGGGCACTTTACAGTCAGCCGCCCCGACTAATTATTGTATATTGCTTGTTTAATCGGGCCAACTCACTTTCACTAACCCGACTAATCTATATATTTAGTAGTTCTGGTCGGACATAAGCCTTAATAGTTACCCGACCGGAACAGAAAAATATACATAGCAGTCTGGCAGGAACCAATAAACTAGTCCCTGACCGGATTGTGAGAAATTGATTTTAGTCGGGAAAGGAACCGTGCCTCCCTCGCTTCTAAGACCGAACCCCAAGAAAGGCACCCATAGAAAGGATTCACCATGGCAGTTTATTTGACTTTGACTGCGGTGACGCTGCTGTTGGCAGCATTTATCCGCAATGGCGAAAATGTACAACTGAATAATGTTTGCACCACGCAAGGGGTCATGACCCGTCAGAGGGCTTTAAACATTTGCATGGCGGTGGCTATTTTTCTGTTGCTTACGGGAGTGTCTGCCTGCAGAATTGCGGTGGGCAATGATTATTGGGTGTATCGGTTCCAGTTCAACCTGATAATGCAGGAGCGTCATGTGTCCTATGAGATGGGCTTTAACCTGGTGGTATGGCTGATTCAGACACTATTAGGATACGATAACTATCTTCCGGTATTTGCCTTTTTTTCCATTGTTACCTGTTACTTTTTTGTGAAGGCTATGTATGACCAGGCGGAAGACTTTGTATTTACATTGTTTTTGCTGATGACCGGTGGATACTATTTCAATAGTCTGAACTCCGTACGTTACTATTTTGTGCTGGCGATTGCACTATATGCAATGAAATATGTACTGCGAAAGCAATATGCTCATTTTATCTTTTGGATTGTGGTGGCTAGTTTGTTCCATAAGTCGGTACTTTTGGTGATTCCGGCTTATCTGGTGGCTTTGTATCTGGCGGAACATAAGCTGAAGAAATGGCATTATGCGCTGGGGTGTGTGCTGATTGCCAGCCTGATTTTCGGACAGAATTTGTATCGAGAGATTATTTTTTATTTTTATCCCTACTATCGGGATTCGGTGTTTGATATATCACAGCTGTCCTGGGTAAATATTGCTAAATGTGGTGCAGTGCTGGCATTGTGTCTGATTACATGGAAAAGGGGCTTTTCCCAAAGCCGGGCAATCCGTTTTGGCTTTTACTTAAATCTGGCGGGCTTTGTGGGATATTGCTGCGGCAGCTTCATTCCGGAGGTGTCCAGAGTTTGCTATTATTTTATTATTTCTCAGATTTTCCTGCTTCCGGCACTGCTTCGCAGAATGCAGGACGGGTGGTTTAAAAAGCTTTGCTATGTGGGCGTCATTGGAGCGTTTTTGTGCTATTTTGCAATGCTGTTAAAGGGCATGTATGCAATTAACATCCGCCTGTTGCCCTACTTAAACTGGATATTTAATTAATGGTGATGAATATGAAAATTCTATGGTTATGTAATATGATGTTACCTGTAGTAGGGATGCATCTGGGATTGGAGACCAGTCCCAAGGAGGGCTGGCTCAGCGGATTGTTAAATCAGGTGCTGGCAGATGACCAAAACAGAATAGAGCATTTGGCACTGGCTTTCCCGGTAAGTAAAGGACTGTTGGCCGCAGAAGGCTTGTCAAAGGAGGAGACCTCCATCTTGCAGGGCTCTCTGGAATGTCAGGGAAAACAGGTAGAGTACTATGGTTTTTATGAGGATACAGCCAGACCGGAGGTGTATGACGAAGCACTGGAGGAAATCCTGCAGGAGCTGTTAGACAGATGTGCTCCTGACATGGTGCATATATTCGGTACCGAGTATCCCCATACGCTGGCTATGACCAGAGCTTATAACAGACCGGAGAGGACTCTTATCGGGGTGCAGGGACTTTGCAGCCTTTGTGCAGATGCTTACGCTGCCAGCTTGCCGGAGGGTGTGATAGTGAGCAAGACCTTTCGGGATGTTTTAAAGCAGGACAGCATCCTGCAACAGCAGGAAAAATTTGCAAAGCGGGGCGACCATGAACGAGAAGCTGTGAAAAATGTGGGACATATTACCGGGCGAACCCAATGGGATGCCTATTGGACCGGGAAGTGGAATCCTAAGGCTACTTATCACAAGATGAACGAGACTCTGCGGGATGATTTTTATACAGAACGTTGGGATATGCAGAAAGCACAGCCCGGAGCTATTTTCTTAAGTCAGGGGGATTATCCCCTGAAAGGCCTTCATTATATGCTGCTGGCTATGCCTGAAATATTGGCCCGGTACCCGGAGGCCAAGGTATATGTGGCAGGCAACAGCCTGGTAAAGAGTGATACATTAAAGGATAGAATGAAAATATCCGGTTATGGCAAATATCTGAAAAAATTGATACGGCAGATGAAGCTACAGGAAAAAGTGGTGTTCTTGGGTAGGCTGTCCGCACAACAGATGAAGGAACAATACCTGCGCAGCAGTGCGTATGTATGCTGTTCCTCTGTAGAAAATTCCCCCAATTCCCTGGGCGAGGCTATGTTACTGGGTATGCCCTGTGTGGCAGCGGACGTGGGAGGAATTTCCAGCCTGATGGTGGATGGCGTGGATGGCATTTTGTATCAAGGCTTTTGCACCGACCAGCCTCTTTCCTTGGAGCAAATTGCGGGAAATCTGGCAAAAGCTATTTTGCGGCTGTGGGGAGATTCGGCGGCTTTGGTCGGATATTGCGAAAATGCAAGAAACCATGCAAAAATTACCCACGATGGCAAGGCAAATTTTGAAAAATTAATGGAAATCTACAGGGCGATGTTGGATGCACCGCAACAGTAGAAAGGAATGACAATGAAAGTAACCTTTGTATCCAATTACATCAATCATCATCAGATTCCCTTTTGTGAAGCTATGTGTAGGCTGACAGAGGGCGGCTTCTTTTTTGTGCA
Organism: Lachnospiraceae bacterium; assembly: GCA_017473445.1. Classification (GTDB taxonomy): domain Bacteria; phylum Bacillota; class Clostridia; order Lachnospirales; family Lachnospiraceae; genus Acetatifactor. The sequence goes on along the minus strand of JAFUKS010000204.1, from coordinate 1,339 downwards.
GACGGAAAAGATGGAGCAGGAGCGGGTACAGATGGGATGGCAGCAGGTGCAGCCGGACTATGTGAAGAGATTTTATGAAGAGCCCGAGGAATGTAAAGCGCTGATTATGGATAGCGATGTGGTGATTTTTGGCGGTTGTGGTGAGGAAGACTATATTGCCCCCAGATTAGAGGCGGGTAAAGTTGTGGTCCGCTATATGGAGCGTTTGTATAAAACAGGACAATGGAAAGCTGTTTCGCCCAGAGGCCTGCGGAAAAAATATCATGATCATACCAGGTATCGGAAGGCACCTGTCTATCTTCTTTGTGCCGGGGCTTATGTGGCCTCGGATTTCCACATTGTCAGAGCTTATCCGGGCAAGATGTACTGCTGGGGATATTTTCCGGAGACCAGAGTGTATGAAATAGAACAGCTGCTGGCAGATAAGGGCTATAGAGACGCAAATGGTGAGAGATGCACCTATTTGCTTTGGGCAGGACGGTTCATTGATTGGAAGCATCCGGAGCTGGTGGTGGAGACTGCCCGCTACCTAAAGGATAAGGGCGTGAAATTTAAATTGGATATGATAGGCGGAGGCCCTTTGGAGGAGCAAGTACGCCTTTTGATACAAGAGTACGGTCTGGAGGAGCAGGTATGTCTGGCGGGCTATAAAACACCGGATGAGGTGCGTAAGTGTATGGAACAGGCTGATATTTATCTGCTTACCAGCGACCGTCAGGAGGGCTGGGGGGCAGTGGCCAATGAGGCAATGAATTCCGGCTGCGCCTTGGTGGCAGACCATATGGTGGGAGCCGCTCCCTATTTGATTCGGCAGGGAGAGAATGGTTTTGTATATAAGAGCGGCTGTAAAAGCATGCTATTTGAGACGGTCGAGGGTCTGACAAGGGATGTGGAGCTACGTCAAAGCATAGGACGGGCTGCCTATGAGACCATTAGCAAGACCTGGAATGCGGAAAATGGTGCCAAGAGGTTGTATGCACTATTGCAGGCTTTGTGCAAGGACAGGACGGGGAAGAGCCAGCCGGAAGCTGTGACAGGACAAGGGGAAGAAAGGGTAAAGGGCTTTTATCCATGTATGCCTGCACCGGTGATTTCAGAGCGTCGGATGTTTTCCTTTTTGACAAAGGACAAATAATTACGGGGACCTGTAACCATCGAAAAAGAAAGAAAAAGAGAAAAAAGTGCAGAGTTTTGGAAGAAAATCTTAGGATTCATTTAATAAAGCGGCGGGCCTATTGTGCCTGCCGGCTGAATTGATTATAATGCAGACTATGAATCATGAATGCAAGGTACCTGCAAAGTGATTACATAGAAGGAAAAGAAAGGTACCTATGAGTAC
>JAFUKS010000203.1 GCA_017473445.1 Lachnospiraceae bacterium | reverse complement strand
GTATGATCATTGGTTATTTTATAGTAAAGGCAGAACCGGCGGTATTTGTACTTACCCATCAGGTAGAGGAAATGACCTCCGGTGCTATTTCGGCTAAGGCTATGGGCCTAAGCTTGTCCATTGGTGTATCCGCCTCTGTAGGTCTGGCTATGCTCCGTGTACTTACAGGTATCTCTATTTTGTGGCTTTTGATACCGGGCTATTTTATTGCCTTGGTACTGACCTTCTTCGTGCCGAAGCTCTTTACGGCTATCGCATTTGACTCCGGTGGTGTAGCTTCCGGTCCTATGACAGCTACCTTCCTGCTTCCCTTTGCTATGGGTGCGTGCGAAGCTTTGGGTGGCAATATTATTACAGATGCTTTTGGTATTGTGGCCATGGTAGCCATGACGCCCTTGATTACGATTCAGATTATGGGTATGGTATTTAAGCTGAAAGAGCATAGACTTCACAAAAATGCAGGACAGCAGGTGGCAATATCTGTTCCCGAAGTGGCAGCGGATATGGAAATTATCGAACTGTAATAGGCTGTTGTTCATCTGTGGGAAAGTGAGGATAATATGGGAAATATATATTTAATGACCACCATTGTGGATAGAAAAAACGTAGCAGAATATTTGGATTTATACAAGAAAAATGAACAGCATGTGATGTTTGTGACACTGGGTGCAGGAACAGCTTCCAATGCGGTGCTGGATTATCTGGGATTGGACCATGCGGAAAAGGCAGTCATCTTTTCCGTACAAGGGGAAGATTCCTGGTTGCTTTTGAAGAAGCAGCTGCGAAGGGAACTACAGATTGATGCACCGGGAGGCGGAATTGCATTTATTGTGCCTCTCAGTAGTATCGGTGGCATGAAAACACTACAGTTTCTATTGGAAAATGAAGATTATCAGGGACAGGAGGAGTCAACCTTGAAGGATACAACACATGAACTGATTGTAGCAATTGCGAATTATGGAAATATTGAGTTGATTATGAGTGCTGCCAGAGAAGCAGGAGCTTATGGCGGTACGGTACTCCATGCCAAGGGTACCGGCATGGAAATTGCAGAGAAATTCATGGGAATCTCTCTGGCCAATGAAAAGGAAATGGTATTCATCGTGACCAAGAAAGAACAGAAAAATGCTATCATGAAGGCAATTATGGAGAAGGCAGGATTGGATACTAAGGCAAAATCCATCGTATTTTCACTGCCTGTGACGGATACTGCGGGATTGAGATTGGTAGAAGATGAGGCTTAAGTGGCATTGGAGATGCACAGGCTGTAAAAGAGTCCCCTTTCGGAGTTGTTCCGAAAGGGGATGTTTATTTGCACTTGTTCTTGGGGATAAATTCCAGTTTCAATACCATGTCCATACCTTCTGCTAATCGCTTTAACGTGGATAATGCAGGGTTAGCATTGCCGGTTTCTATTTTGCTGATATCCGATTGGTCTATACCTGTTCTCTCTGCTAATTCTTTTTGGGTCATGTTACATCGTTTGCGGGCATCAATCATTGCCTGAATTGTATTGAATTCGGGTTCCAGACTGTTCCATTCTTTTTTGAACTCGGGGGCGGCTAATTGCTTTTCTAAATAATTTTGAAAATCACTCATCACAATCCTCCTTTCGTAAAATATTGATTTCAAACATATGTAGGTTTCCTTTCTTTATTACAGGGGATATATCCCCTAAAGTCAATGCAAAATGAAGGTGTTTAGTGTCATGAAATGGAGGTATATATTTGGAATAAGCATAGATTTTCGAAATCGTCATAGAGAATGAGACAAATAGAATTGAAAATAAATATGCTTTGAGAGGAGTGTAACACGGTAAAAAAATATATTTCAAGTCTTTATAAAAACTTTTGCACAAACGAGTATATCTGTCAAAAAAAGGTAAATAAAAAGTGCTTTTCTGTCGATATATGATTAGAGTATACTATGAGTAGATATTTGGGTGAGAATCGTATAAAGTAGCAAGGAAGCTGTCATAGAGAAGTGGGATGAGTAGAACGGTTTCCGGGCGGTGGAGACCGTTTTTTATGCTTATGAATAAATTTTACAAAGAATCATCCTAATTTATCGGGAAATAGAGGAAATCACATATGCGAAAAGCGCAAAAGAAGCAGGCGGAAGAGTTTGTATTATTGCTGTCTCAGGCTCATGAGGAAATCCAAAACTTTATAGAATCCGATAATGCAGAAGGAGCAATGGAACTACTTGGACAATGTCAGGAAGGTGCTGTGGAGCTGGGAAATCTGATTGAGGCTACGGAAGGGGACCAAGCACCTACCATTGCACTACTGGAGCAGTATTGCGAGTTGGTTTATGGTATTCATCAGCAAATCAGTGGTGGGCAACAGATAAGCGCCCAAGGAGTGTATGACACTTTGCATAGCCGGTTGCAGAAGATAAAAAGAAGTGTGCAGAATGACATACCGATTCGGCGGGAGGTGGTATTTCTGCCCTACAAGGCTTCCATGTGGGATAGTCTGGAAAGTGTATACAAAGCCACGGCAGAGGATGAAAATTGCGATGCCTATGTGATTCCAATTCCATACTATGATAAGAACCCGGATGGTAGCTTCAAGACATTACATTATGAGGGTGATCAGTTCCCGGAGGATATCCCTATTACGGATTTTAATGAGTATGCCTTTGCGGATCGGCAACCGGATATGATATTTATTCATAATCCTTATGATGGAAATAATTTTGTGACTAGTGTGCATCCGTTCTTTTACAGTGATAAGCTGAAGCAGTACACAGAGAAGCTAGTATATATTCCCTATTTTGTGCTTGCAGAAGTCAATATGGAGGATGAAAAGGCGGTAGAGAGACTGAAAGGCTTCTGCCTGATGCCGGGGGTGCTCAATGCAGATAAAGTCATCGTGCAATCTGAGAGAATGCGAGATGCCTACATCACCGTGTTGACAGAGCATTTTGGTGAACAAACCCGTTCACTTTGGGAAAATAGAATCCTGGGAACTGGTTCTCCTAAGCTGGATAAAGCGGCAAAAGCACGCCGGGAGGATATGGAGATACCGGAGGCATGGAAAAAGATTATCTATAGGCCGGATGGCAGTCGGAAGAAAATTATGCTATATAATACCACTATTACCGCATTTTTGGAACATAATGAGAAAATGCTGGAAAAGATACAGGATACCTTCCGTATCTGTCGGGAGAAGCAGGATGATATCGCTTTTCTTTGGCGTCCCCATCCATTAATGCAAGCTACCATAGAGTCCATGAGACCGAGACTTTGGCAGGCTTATATGCAGCTGGTACAGCAATACCGCTTAGAAGGCTGGGGAATCTATGATGATACCGCAGATTTGGATAGAGCTCTTGCAATCAGTGATGCTTATTATGGAGATCCTAGTTCGTTAGTACAGCTGTGCCAGGAGCGGAGGATGCCCATTATGATACAGAATGTAGATATATGAGAGGAAGAATAGAACGATGGAATATATCATTGTACAGGCAGGCGGGAAAGGAACACGTCTGGGATATTTGACACAGAATAAACCTAAGGCACTGGTGCCGGTAGAAAATTTACCCATGCTGTTTCATCTGTTTCGCAAGTACCCTGACAAGAAATTTGTGATTATAGCAGACTACCATAAAGAGGTACTACGGGAGTACTTGGCCGCCTTTGCTGATGTGAAATATCAAGTGGTGGATGCAGATGGTACCGGGACTTGTGCCGGTGTGCAGCAGGCTATGGCGTTAATTCCTAACGGACAAGCATTTATGCTTATTTGGTCAGATTTGATTCTGCCTGCGCAGTTCCAATTACCGGAAGAATATCAAGATGGCAATGCACCGATGCAGGATTATATCGGTATTTCCCAGACTTTTCCTTGCAGATGGTCTTATAGGAACGGGCAGTTATGTGAGGAGGCTTCTACGGAATATGGTGTAGCAGGGTTCTTCCTGTTTACAGATAAGAGTAAAATTGCGGATGTACCTCGCAGTGGAGAACTGGTACGATGGATGCAAAGTAAGGGTATGCAGTATCAGGTGGCAGGTCTGGCAGGCACTAAAGAATTTGGCTTGTTGGAAGAATACCAGAAAATGGGACAGGAAAAGTGTCGTCCCTTCAACCGTATCGTCATAGAAGGCGATGTGCTTACAAAAGAAGCAGTGGATGCTCAGGGAGCCAAGCTGGCCAAGCGGGAATGTGCCTGGTATGAGAAAGCCCAAGGAAATGAGATTACGATTCTTCCTCAGATATATGGACAGAACCCATTGAAGATGGAATATATCAAGGGCAAGAATATCTATGAGTATGATTTGGAATATGAGGATAAAAAGAAGATTCTGGAGACGCTGGTGTCAGCACTGAGAAAATTGCATGGATCAGAGACAGTACCGGCGGATTCCTTTAGTGTAAAGGAAGCATATTACACCAAGACCATGGACCGTTTGGCACAAATCCAGGATTTGGTACCCTTCGCAAGAGAAAAAGAGATTATAATCAATGGCAAGAGATGTCGCAATGTGTATTACTACAAGAGAGAACTGGAGAAGAAATTAGAGAGTCTGCAGTGTGATACATTTGCCTTTATTCACGGTGATTGCACCTTTTCTAATATGATGCTGCGGGAAGATGGCAGTCCTGTGCTGATAGACCCCAGAGGATATTTCGGATTCACGGAATTGTATGGAGATGTGAGATACGACTGGGCCAAGGTGTACTACTCTGTTGTGGGTAATTATGACAGATTCAATCTAAAGGACTTCCGTTTGAAAATCACGGACCGGGATGTACAGCTGGAGATAACCTCTAATCATTGGGAGGATATGGAGCAGGAATTTTTCGCACTTACAGGTGCTGACCCCGAGGAAATCAAACTGTTACATGCAGTGATTTGGTTGTCTTTAACCACTTACGCATGGCAGGATTATGATTCTGTGTGTGGTGCGTTTTATAACGGCCTGTATTATTTGGAAGATGTGTTATAGGAGATGAAGATTTATGATAAGCTATTTTGAAAGACAATTAGCAGAATTCGATCACTCCATCCATTCCCTGGATGAGAAAATGTTTGAACGCTGGGTGCGGGAGGCGGTGGAGACCTTGAGAGTAGGACACCGCATTATCGTATCCGGCCTGGGTAAGAATGTGCCCATCTGCGAAAAATTCGTAGGATCCATGGT
>JAFUKS010000202.1 GCA_017473445.1 Lachnospiraceae bacterium | reverse complement strand
GTTGGGAATATATCTACCCGGAAACATTGTTTGTCAAAGTGTAGTAGTCTTTGCGGGGCATATTTCAGGCTTAGGAAATTTCCATCCTATCAAAGACACCTCCAATATACACTACCGAAGGGGCAGCTTTTAGAAAATACCCAAGGGTAGCCTTAGCCGGGGGAGGGGAAGAGTGGCAGGGCCCCGTAAGGTACAAGGGCGGTGGGGCAAGGGCAGGCAACAGGGGCGGGCGGAAGGTGGAAGGCGAAAAGGGCCGGGATACAGGGGCAGGCAGGAGGGGCACAGGGGGTTTGACTAAGTGGCTGTTGTAATATATAATTATCATGGTTTAGTAGAAGAGAGCATAGTATGAACCATTAAGGGTTTTGTAACGATGCGAAATCACAAAAAGGAGAAACAAGAATGGAAAAAAATTTTACGATGATGAAGTTTCCCCGAGAGGTGGTGGAACATAATATTGAGGCAAGTACTTCTAAGGTAAGGATGCCAAGTCATAATTTGATGATGATGGGTTTTTTTGCGGGTATGTTTATTGCCTATGGTGCAGCGGCCAGTAGTGTGATTATTCATAATGTGGCCAATGTGGGTCTGGCTCGTTTATTGGCCGGTTGTGTGTTCCCGGTGGGTCTGATGCTGATTGTGTTTATCGGTGGAGAGCTGTTTACCGGAGACTGTCTGATGATTATGGGTGTGTTGCACAATCAGTACCGCATCCGTAGTATGGTTAGGGTGTTGGCAGTGGTTTTTCCCAGTAATCTGATTGGTTCGGTGGTACTGGCCTGGTTGGTGTCCCTAAGCGGACAGTGGAATTATACAGGAGGCTTGCTGGGGGCATTTACCATTAAGGTGGCTATGGATAAGATATCCATGCCTTTTATGACGGCTTTTGTTTCCGGCGTGATTTGTAATATTTTCGTTTGTGCAGCAGTGCTTTTGACCAATGCTTCCAAGGATGTAACAGGAAAGATTTGGGGATGCTTTTTCCCCATCATGGCGTTTATTGTGGGCGGTTATGAGCACTGTGTAGCGGATATGTATTTTGTACCGGCGGGCATTTTTGCCCTGAGGAATGAGGCTTATGTACAGAAGGCCATGGAGACCTATGGATATACAGCGACCCAGCTGGCAGAGCTGAATTGGGGTAGTTTCTTTATTGATAATGTATTGCCCGTAACCTTGGGCAATATGCTTGGCGGTATGATTATCATGGGTGCCATTTTGTATGGTATTCATGGAAAAACCTTAAAGATGGACAGACCCCAGAAGCCTCACAGACATCACGAGAGAGGTTACAAAGGGGAGCAACCTGAAAAGAAAGCGGAATGAATTTACGACATACGTGTCAGATAAGGAGCGGCGGGATGAAAAACAGAAAAGTGCCGGTTCTGATAGGGACTTTGGTTTTGGTGCTGTTGGCAGCACTGGCGGCCGGTTATGTAGCCAATAAAGCCGGATGGTTTAAGAAAGACCAGTGGACCATTACCCAATATGGCCCCAGGGAGATAAATTCCACCTTTTATACCTTATACAATCCCAAGAGGGGATTGATTGTGGTAGACGGAGGCTGGGTTGAGGATGCAGATTATGTAAGAAGCGTAATTGCTTCTTTGGGGAACCGTGTGGATGCCTGGATATTGACCCATCCTCATCAGGACCATATAGGTGCCTTTAATGTGATTTATAATGACCTGCGGGAGATAAAGCTGGGTACGGTGTATACTGTGGATATGGCTACCCCGGAGGAGTGTTTGGCAGTGGCTCCCTGGGATAGTGTGGATGCCTATCAAGCCTTTTGGGATTTGGGTGTGGAGGACCTGCAATATGTATATACCGGCGACAGTCTGGAGATTTGCGGATTGCAGATAGAGATTTTCAGTGCCTACGGGGATCATGTAAAGAAATATTCCTACGATTATCTGAATGATGGTTCCATGATGTTCAAGGTAACCGGTGAAACCCAGTCCATGCTGTTTTGTGCGGATGTGGGTGTGGGTATTAGCGACTATCTGCTGGATTTATGGGGAGATAAGCTTGGGGCAGATTATTTGCAGCCCGGACATCACGGTTATGGCGGATTGAAGGATGATTTTTATCAAAGGGTAAATCCACAGGTTACTTTTTTTGATGCCCCGGACTGGATGATGCTGGATACTACCGGTAAATATGACAATCCGGAGCATGTAAAGCTGATGGAAAGCATGGATAGCGAGGTGAAAAGCTTCCGGTCAGCTCCCAACAGTATTATATTGAAATAATAGCAGGCATCGCCATGGGCGGTGCCTTTACAAAAGATGAGAAAGGATACAAATATGATAAGAATTGAGAATCAGGTTTTTGATGAAGAACGTGCATTATACGGCTGCGAAGGAATCCGGGTGGTAAATTGCCGGTTTGATGGTCCCGCAGATGGTGAAAGTGCCTTTAAGGAAGGGAAGGATATCGAGGTAGAGGATTGCTATTTTAATTTGCGCTATCCTTTCTGGCATGATACGGGACTTCAGATTACAAACAGTGAGATGACAGAGCTTTGTCGTGCAGCCCTCTGGTATTCTGAGGATATTGAGATTACGGGTACCCGTATGCACGGAATTAAAGCTTTGCGGGAATGTAAAAATGTAGCAATCAGGGATTGTGATATTATTTCTCCCGAATATGGATGGTCCTCAGCGGACGTGACCATCAGGGATTCCCGGGCGGAAGGGGAATATTTCATGCTCAGAGGAGAAGGTCTTAAGCTGCAAAATGTGCAATTTAAGGGTAAATATTCCTTCCAGTATGTAAGTGACTGCGTATTTGAAAATTGTAATCTGGATACAAAAGACGCTTTTTGGCATGCCCGGAATGTGGTGGTAAAAAACAGTATTGTAAAGGGTGAATATATGGCATGGTATTGTGAGAATGTGACCTTTGAAAATTGTACCATCATCGGTACCCAGCCCTTATGCTATTGCAAGGGGTTAAAGCTGATTAATTGTCAGATGCTGGAAGCAGACCTGGCCTTTGAAAAGTCAGAGGTGGAGGCGACCATTACCACACCGGTAATCAGTATTAAGAATCCCGTCAAAGGATTTATCCGGGTGCCTGCGGTAAATGAGATTATTTCTGACAATGCCACTTCTACTTGTGAGATTGTAGTGGAAGAATAAGAGAAAGGTCTGATCTGAAGTGAATGTGAAAAGTAAAGCCTCCCAGTCCATGGTGGGAGCGATTTTTGCATTGGCGTGGCCCACAATGCTGGAACAGCTGATGCACACAGCGGTGCAATACATAGATACGGCAATGGTTGGATCTCTGGGCACGGAGGCCACTGCAGCTGTGGGAGCCACCACCACTGTAAACTGGTTAATCGGAAGTACCATATCAGCTATAGGTGTGGGATTTCTTGCATATATCTCCCAGGCCAGAGGGGCCGGTCGGGCGCAAGATGCCAGAAAGGCATCTTCCCAGGCAGCATTGTCTGTGTTGGTATGTGGTGTATTTTTTACCCTGTTGACTTTGGGATTGAGCGGAGTGATTCCTGCCTGGATGCAGGTGGAGGAGGGCATCCGTTCCTTGGCTTCCCGTTATTTCTTTATTTTGTATATGGCTATGCTTCCCAGGACGGCATCTATTATTTTCGGTACGGTACTGCGGGCTACAGGAGATACCAAGACCCCCATGCGGGTGGGTATCGGAGTGAATATGATTAATGTGGTATTGAATTTTTTGCTGATTTATCCCACCAGGGATATTGTTCTGTTTGGAACAAAGCTGGTGATTCCCGGTGCCGATATGGGGGTTACCGGTGCGGCGGTGGCCAGTGCCATTGCCTTTACGGCAGGCGGTATCAGTATTACCCGGGCGGTATGGAAGCATCCCGAAATCTCTCCAAAGGGGCAGTCTTTCCGACCGGATAAGGGAGTACTCATTCCCTGTCTTCGGGTGGCAGGCCCCAATGCATTACAGCGTTTTGGCACCTCTCTTGGTTATGTGGCCTTTGCGGCTATGATTAATTCCTTGGGAGAAATCTCCACTGCGGCCCATACCATTGCCAATACAGTGGAGTCGGCTTTTTACATTCCCGGATACGGAATGCAGACAGCTGCGGCGACGCTGGCGGGAAATGCTCTGGGTGCCAGGAATGAAAGCAGGATACGGGAACTGGCCCGGAAGATTCTGGTAATCGAAGTGTCCTTGATGATATTGTCCGGTGGACTGCTCTTTGTATTTGCACCGGATATGATGCGGCTTTTTTCCAAAGACCCGGAGGTGATTTTGCTGGGCTCTGTGGTCCTCCGGATGGTAGCTGTATCGGAGCCATTTTACGGCGTATCCATTATTCTGGAGGGTATGCTGCAGGGCATGGGCAAGACTATGATGCCCTTTGTATGTAATATCATTGGTATGTGGGGTATCCGCATCGTAGGAACCTTTTTATGTACCCAGCTATTGCACTACGGACTGGTTTCTGCCTGGGCGTGTATGATTTTGCATAATTTGCTACTGTTTGGTATGTTTACTGTGTACTATCTGTCCGGTAGATGGAATCCGCTGAAACAGAAATAAAATAAGGCCCTGCCGATAATGGCAGGGCCTTTGTACGTCTTAGAAATTACTTTTCAATATGCTTTTTCGCTGCGAAGAAATCCTTGGTCTCCTTTGCAACAACACCGCTCAATGCGAACAGTGCAATCATATTGGGAACAGCCATCAGACCGTTGAAAATATCAGCAATGGTCCATACTGCGGATACGGTCATGTAAGGTCCGATGAATACTGCCAGGATATATAACCAACGATATACCTTTACAGATTTCATATTTCCGTTTGCCAGATACTCCAGACATCTCTCAGAGTAGTAGTCCCAACCTAAGATGGTAGTGAATGCGAAGAAAATCAAGCACAGCATCAACAGGAAGGAGGATACTACGCTGGGGAAAGGAAGCCCCTGGGTAAAGGCATAGTTGGTAATTGCTACACCTTCCAGACCCTGATTATAAGCGCCGGTCAATACGATGGAGATACCAGTAATGGAACAGACAATGATGGTATCAATAAAGGTACCGGTCATGGATACCAGACCCTGACGAACAGGCTCCTTGGTCTGAGCAGCAGCCGCAGCAATGGGAGCGGAACCGAGGCCGGCCTCATTGGAGAAGATACCTCTTGCAACACCCTTCTGCATAGCTACGAACATGGAACCTACTGCACCGCCCAGTACAGCCTTGGGATTAAATGCAGCCTTTACAATCAATGCTACTGCTGCAGGTACTTCAGTAATATTGCAGCAAATCAATACAATACCCATTATAATGTAGATGACTGCCATAAAAGGAACTACCAGCTCGGATACCTTAGCAATACGCTTTACACCACCGATTAATACCAGTGCCACACAGAGTGCCAGTACCAGTGAAGCGATAACTACGGTCCAGGAGTAGGTACCGATAAAGGGAATATTTACAGTGAAGCTTTTGTTAGGGTCAAAGAAATTGGTCACTGCGGAGGTGATACCGTTTACCTGAGTAAAGGTACCGATACCCAAAAGGCCTACGCATACACCAAAGAAAGCAAACAGCTTTGCCAGCCATTTCCAGTTCTTGCCCATACCTTTTTCGATATAGTAGAAGGGACCGCCCAAAGCGTGATTATTCTCATCTACCACACGATATTTAACAGCCAGTAAGCCCTCTGCATACTTGGTAGCCATACCAAGGAATGCAGCTACAACCATCCAGAACAACGCACCGGGACCACCTGCTGCAATGGCGGTAGCCACACCTACAATGTTACCGGTACCGATGGTAGCGGATAAAGCGGTACATAATGCCCCAAAGGAACTTACCTCACCTGTACCATCTTCTTCATTTTTTACCATCCACTTCAGTGCTAATGGTAGCCTACGTACCTGTAACAGACCCAGTCTTGCGGTCAGTAACAAACCACCTGCCATAATCAGCACCATCAGGGGCACACCCCATACAAAATCATCGATGGCAACTAATACTTGATTAAAAGTTTCCCACATAATAAATCTGTCCTTTCTGTATAAAAATTTGTGTAGCGTACAGTAATGATATGTAATCCAAAATTTGCCCAAAAAGAAAGATTGTTCAAGCAGGAACAATCTCTCAAAAGAATAGCAGAAACTAATATTTCCTCTGTCCTTTTGCCTGAGAGATTGGTATGCGTGGCATACTTTGCACCTTCGGCACCCGTAATCGGGATTCTCCAGAGTCACATCCGTTTATAGTCTTCATCTGCCGAGGCAGACACCTGAGAGTGTTACTCCTTGGGTAGCTTATGCTTTTCCTACAAACTTCGACTGTACTTATGTATTTACACCTGATAGAAAATTAACATAATACAGAACAATTGTCAATAGAAGGGCTTTGCGATATAATGAAAATGTGTGTGTTTTCGGCAGTAAAACGAGAAAACGGATAAGGTAATAAGCAGATGGATACAAAAGAAGACGGAGGATTGAATTATGGAAATGAGAAGAATGGATAAGCTGGGTATTGAAACATCCCTTTTGGGTTTTGGATGTATGCGATTCCCGGTAAACGGAGAGGGTAAAATTGACCGTCCCAGAGCCCAGGAGATGCTGGATAAGGCCATTGCCGCAGGGGTGAATTACATTGATACGGCTTACCCTTATCATAACGGAGAGAGTGAACCCTTTGTAGGAGAGGCATTGAAAAAATATGACCGTTCTTCTCTATACATTGCCACCAAGCTACCGGTATGGATGGTGAATTCTGTAGAGGACGCAGAGAGGATTTTTAATGAGCAGCTGGAGCATTTGCAGTCCGACTATGTGGACTTTTACCTTCTTCATGCCATGGGCAGAGAGCGTTTTGAGGCCATGAGGGACTTGGGCGTCATTGACCGTCTGGCACAGCTGAAGGAGGAGGGTAAGATTAAATATCTGGGCTTTTCCTTCCATGACAGCTATGAAGTATTTGAAGAAATGATTCATTACAGAGACTGGGATTTTTGCCAGATTCAGTTGAACTATATGGATACCGAAGAGCAAGCCGGCTTGAAGGGCTATCAGTTGGCTACTGACAAGGGTATTCCGGTGGTAGTCATGGAGCCGGTAAAGGGCGGTTCCCTGGCAAATTTTGCAGAGGATATTACAGCCCGCTTCCGTGCAATGGACCCTGAGGCATCCACGGCCAGCTTTACACTGCGTTATGTGGGCAGCTTACCGGGAGTGAAGGTAATTTTAAGCGGTATGTCCAATATGGAGCAGACAGAGGATAATCTGAAAACCTTTATGGATTTTAAGGTACTTTCCGAAAAGGAGCAGCAGGAAATTCAGGATATCGTGTCACTGCTTCGCAGCCGTGTGCAGAATGGATGTACCGGATGTCGTTATTGTATGCCCTGTCCTGCGGGAGTGGACATTCCCGGCTGCTTCCAGACATGGAATACTTACCATATGTATCAAAATTATGATGTGGTACGCTGGAATTGGGAAACCAATCTGGGCCAGTCCAAGCAGGCTAAAAATTGTATCCAGTGTGGTAAATGTGAGGGTGCCTGTCCGCAGAAGATTTCTATCCGTGAGGACCTAAAAAAGGTTCAGAAGGATTTGGATGCTAAGATTTATCATTAAGTTTAAGAAGACAAAGGCTTAAGGGAAATAATAGGGCACCTTAAGCCTTTAGAATGAAAAAGGTGAGGAGTCATTATGAAAGAGCAACTGCTTATAAAATTTGCGGAAGTATTTGGAGATGCTCGGGATGCACAGGTATACTTTGCCCCCGGCCGTGTGAATTTGATTGGAGAGCATACGGATTATAACGGAGGACATGTATTCCCCTGTGCCCTGACCATCGGTACCTACGGAGTGGCCCGGAAACGTCAGGACCGAGCATTGCGGTTTTACTCCATGAACTTTGAGGAACTGGGTGTGCTTTCGTCCTCTCTAGAGGATTTAAAGCCTGCTTCCCAGGCAGCCTGGACCAATTATCCCAAGGGTGTCATGTGGGCTTTTCAGGAGAAGGGCATGAAGCTGCCCTGTGGCTTGGATTTGCTTCTTTTTGGAAATATTCCCAATGGCTCCGGTCTGTCCTCCTCTGCTTCCGTGGAGGTACTGACAGGATTTATTTTAAAGGATTTGTTTGGTTTCTCTGTGAGCAATCAGGAACTGGCCCTAATCGGTCAGTTTTCGGAGAACCGCTTCAATGGAGTAAACTGTGGTATCATGGATCAGTTTGCCATTGCCATGGGACAGAAAAATGCAGCAATATTTCTGGATACAGCTACTTTGCAGTATGAGTATGCCCCCATTACCCTGGACCATGCGAAAATCGTCATTGCCTGCAGTAATAAAAAGCGAGGCCTGGGAGATTCCAAGTATAATGAACGCCGCAGTCAGTGCGAGAGTGCTTTGGCAGCATTACAGAAGGTAGTGGATATTGCTTCTCTGGGAGAACTGGATGAGGATGCCTTTGAACAGCACAAGGCAGTGATTGGTGATGCGATTCTGATTAAGAGAGCCAAGCATGCAGTATACGAGAACCGTCGGACCCTGAAGGCAGTAGAAGCCCTAAAGGCAGGAGATATTACCGGTTTTGGTCAGCTAATGAATGGGTCTCATGTGTCCTTGCGGGATGATTATGAAGTAACAGGACCGGAGCTGGATGCATTGGTGGAGGCTGCCTGGCAGGTGGAGGGAGTCATTGGTTCCCGTATGACCGGTGCCGGTTTTGGCGGTTGTAGCGTGAGCATTGTGGAAAATCGGGCAGTGGACAGCTTTATAGCACAGGTGGGAGAGGCTTATAAGCAGAAAATCGGTTATGCAGCAGATTTTTATGTGGTAGAGATTGGGGACGGTCCCCGAAAGCTGTAGAAAGGAACGGATATGAACTATTTATTGGTGGCTGTGAATGCCAAATACATTCATTCCAATCCGGCGGTGCACAGTCTGCGGGCATATGCAGAAAAATATCTTTGTGGTAAAGAAAGGACGGTGTATTTGGAAAATGCACCGTCCATAGATATTGCAGAGTATACCATTAATCAGGACAAGCAGGAGATACTGGAGGATATCTGGCGAAGGAAACCGAATCTGGTGGGATTCTCCTGCTATATTTGGAATTGGCGGATAATCAGGGAGCTTTTGGCAGAGCTCCCCAAGCTCCTACCCCACACGGTGCTTTGGTTGGGAGGACCGGAGGTGTCCTTTGACGGAGAAGTACTTTTAAAGCAATATCCCCAGGTCACCGGTATTATGGTGGGGGAGGGAGAGGGTACCTTCCGGGATTTGGTGGCCGCCTATGAAAACAGGGGAGATGGTTTGCTCCTTGGAGAGATGGAGGATTTGGAACGGATTCCCGGATTATTTTTACGCACCGGCTACACCCCTGTGAGAGAGCCGCTGGATTTGGATGAGATTCCTTTTTGGTACCGGGACTTGGAGCCCTTTGCCAATCGGATTTTATATTATGAAAGTAGCAGGGGCTGTCCTTACCGATGCAGCTATTGCTTATCTGCCATTGATAAGCAGGTTCGACTGCGCAGTATGGAACGGGTCAAGGAGGAGCTACAATTTTTCCTGGACCATAAGGTGCCACAGGTGAAGCTGGTGGACAGGACCTTTAATTGTAATCATGAGCATGCTTTGGAGATTTGGAAATATCTGCGGGACCATGACAATGGAGTCACCAATTTTCATTTTGAAATTGCAGCAGACATTTTGCGGGAAGAGGAAATTACACTTTTAAATTCCCTCCGCCCGGGACTGGCCCAGTTGGAAATCGGCGTCCAGACCATTCAGCCCATGACCTTGGAAGCAATTAATCGCAGGATGGATTTGAATCGCTTAGAGCAGGTGGTGGCTTCCTTGCAAAAGGGGCATAATATACACCTGCATTTGGATTTGATTGCAGGCTTACCCTATGAGGATTATGACAGCTTTGGATGTTCCTTTGACCGGGTATATGCCATGGCACCGGAACAGCTGCAGCTGGGATTTTTGAAGGTGTTGAAGGGCTCTCCCATGGAGGAGAAGGCAGCAGAATATGGTTTGGCTTACTTGGATGAGCCGCCCTATGAGGTGCTTTATACCAAGTGGCTGTCCTATGAACAGGTCCGTCGACTAAAGGCGGTGGAGGAGGTATTGGAGCTATATTACAATTCCGGCCAGTATACCCATACCCTGCCGGTGCTGGAGCAGGTCTTTTCTTCTCCTTTCCGGATGTATGAGCAGATGGCAGCCTACTTTCAGGAAAAGGGTTATTTCCTAAATAGTCCCGCCAGGGCCCATCGGTACCGGATATTACTGGATTTTTGTCAGGCCTATGATGGGGAGCGGTTGCCCCTGTATCGGGAATTGCTGACCTATGATATGTATCTGCGGGAGAATCTGAAAAGTCGGCCGATATTTGCACGATCGATTGATGGGGAAAAGCAGTTTATACAGGACTTTTATCGTCGGGAGCAGCAGATGCGGCAGTATCTGCCCGGGTATGAAGCCTATGACTGGAAGCAAATGAGTAAAATGACCCATCTGGAGCCCTTTACCTATCCGGTGTGGGATAGGGAAGCTTTGAGCCGGACAGGAATTGTCCGGGTCGGAATGATGAAGGAGGAGCCGGCGCAGGAAGATAGACCTCTGGGCTATCTATTGTTTGATTATCAGAGCAGAAATCCGCTGAACTATGAGGCATCGGTGACCCTAATCGGTACCGATGGCCGACAGTATGAAAGAAAAGGTTAAGACAATGAAGAAAAATACTAAGGCAATTTTAGATGCCCTTGACAGCTATTACGGTACGGATACCCGCTGTTCCCTGGACTATGAGACACCCTGGCAATTACTGATTGCCACCATGCTCAGTGCCCAGTGTACCGATGCCAGAGTAAATATTGTGACCAAAGCTTTATTTCAAAAATATACCTGTGTGGAGGATTTTGCCAAGGCTGATTTGGCAGAGTTGGAGCAGGATATCCATTCTACGGGATTTTATCACAATAAGGCCAAGAATATTATTGCCTGTTGCAGAGCATTGCTGGAGCATCATGGGGGAGAGGTACCCTCTTCCTTAGAAGAGCTTACTGCCCTGGCAGGCGTGGGACGTAAGACTGCCAATGTAATCAGGGGCAATATCTATGGGGAGCCCAGTATCGTGGTGGACACCCATGTGAAGCGGATTTCCAAGAAGCTGGGCTTAACCAAGGCGGATGACCCGGTAAAGGTGGAGTTTGACCTGATGAAGGAGCTGCCCAAGGACCATTGGATTTTGTACAATATGCATTTGATTACCTTTGGGAGGGAGATTTGTAAGGCTCCCACTCCCAAATGTGAGGAGTGTTTCCTACAGGGCTTGTGTCCGGACTTTGCAGCAAGGACACGAAGGACCGGGGGAAAGAACAGGATGAAATAATATGGATGAGAAGAAATTACCGGCAAGCGGATATATCGATTCTTACGTATGCCTGGACCTGGAAACCACGGGATTAAATCCCAAGAGGGACCGTATCATTGAAATCGGTGCGATAAAGGTAAGGCAGGGTAGGCAGGTGGATAGCTTTTCCACCTTTGTAAATCCCGGGAGAGCATTGGAGCCGCGGATTACAGCGCTTACGGGCATCCGTGATGAGGATTTGGACAAGGCCCCCGATATGGGAGCGGTATTACCAGATTTATTGGCATTTCTGGGAGAGGATGTGCTGCTTGGACATCGGATTTCCTTTGATTATTCCTTTGTCAAAAAGTCTGCGGCAGATGCAAAAACAGATTTTAAGGCATTGGGAGTAGATACTCTGCGGATTGCCCGGATCTGCCTGCCGGAGGTAGAAAAAAAGAATCTGGAATATCTGTGCAGACATTTTCAGATTCCTCATAGGGCCCATCGGGCTTTGGATGATGCCAAAGCCACGGCACAGCTGTATCATATGCTGGTCCGGCAGTTTGGTGCTGCCCATGGGGAAGCTTTCCGGCCGGAGCCGCTGATTTGTAATATCAAAAGAGATACTCCTGCCACAAAAGCACAAAAAGAGCAGTTATGCCGGCTGCTACAGCAGCATAAATTAAAATTGGGGGAAGGAGAACTCCCCCTGCTGGATATGGACAAAATGACCCGTAGCGAAACTAGTCGGCTGATTGATCAAATTCTTGCAAAGTACGGACGATGGAAGAACGACTGATGGAGCGGAGACCTTCTGCCACGGATATCAAATGATTGATTTTATGCTGTTCTCCGCGGGAGCGGTAAATTTCCGCCAGCAGATAATAGGTCTTGCTTACATCCGTTCCGGTGGAAAGAGCAAATTCCAAAATTTGCAAGGATTCTTGCAAAAATCCCGCCTGATACAGAGATTCAGCCCATTTTTGCAAGGTGGATACCAAAAGAGTGTAGCTTTGGTCATATTGGGATAGTTGGGTAATATTAGCGGTGCCATATTCCAGCTTTAAATCCGTATTGGTATAACCGGTGAGGTTTACAATGGGAACATTGGCCAATTCCTTTACGGTAGCTATGTACTGGGCCACCGCCGGGTCCTCGGAAAGCACCTCCATAGGCAGGTCTTCCAGGGGGATCTTCACATAGGCCAGACCCTCCAGAGATTTCCGTCGGACGGCGTTGGCTCTTTGTTCTCTTTCCCAGAAAGATTCCTCATTATGATTCTTTCGTTTTTGTTGTCTGCCTATGACAAGTTTTACCAGAACGACAAAGATGATAACGCTTGCAAAAAAGGGGAATTTCATATATAATATCCTTTCAGAGTTTGGAGTATGGATTCTATTCCAAGGCAAGGAGTTTGCATGTTTAATATTTACAAGAAAAAAACCAGACGCGTAATATCTGCAATTATTATTGGTATTTTGGTACTGGCTATGGTTATTCCTACTTTAGCATATTTGGTGTAAAATTTCAACGAAGGGACACAATATGAAGTTTGTTTGGAAGAGTGGTTTCTTTGGCTTGCTTTTAATGGGGAATGTACTGCTTACGGGCGTAACGGTACAGGCAGCGGAGGAGCCTATATTGAAGACCGGAGTATATATTGATGACATGGAG
>JAFUKS010000201.1 GCA_017473445.1 Lachnospiraceae bacterium | reverse complement strand
CTATCCATCCCAATATGGTAGTTAAAATTCCTATGACTGTTGAAGGTCTGAAGGCTTGTAAGGCACTGACTGCTGAAGGCATCAAGACCAATGTTACCTTGATTTTCACTGCTAACCAGGCATTACTGGCAGCACGTGCAGGTGCAACCTATGTATCTCCTTTCCTGGGCCGTTTGGATGACATCAGCCAGAGAGGTGTAGATTTAATCCGTGAAATCGCTGACATCTTCGCAGTAGCAGATGACATCGATACTCAGATTATTGCTGCTAGTGTACGTAATCCTATTCACGTTACCGACTGTGCATTGGCGGGTGCGGACATTGCAACCGTTCCTTACGGTGTAATCGAGCAGATGACCAAGCATCCCTTAACCGATGCAGGTATCGAGAAGTTCCAGGCTGACTACAGAGCAGTATTTGGCGACTAATTTATCGTTATCAAAGGCCAAGTCCATCCGGACTTGGCCTTTTTATGTACTCACCTTCCCATCCGGCCATTACCTCCTCCGGCTCCGCGCCCACACACCATCCCCCTCCTGGGTCCCCCGCTGTGGCTATCCCCCACGGGTTTCTTCGTACTGCCTTGGATGGTTTTTCAACAATCGAGCCTTTCAGTAAGAGATGGTGTCTTTTACGGCATGAACATTGCACGCCTGCTGTAGACCCACCAAAGCCAGCTTAGGGTACTAGGCACAATGTTCCAGGCAAATATACTTCCACGTGCATACGTTTCGTGCCATCAGCCCACTAAGCAAACGCGACGGGATAAGCGTTTGCTTAGTGGGCGGTATGGACACTCCACTTGTTATGCACGTTGGAAGTATATTTGCCACAGAACATTGTTTGCCTATGAAAGGAGCTGTCTTTGGTGGGCATATTGCAGGCGTAGGCAATGTCCATCCTATAAAAGACACCGTCAATAAACATTACAGAAAGGTCGATTGTTAGAAAATCCCCAAGGCAGAGAACGAAAACCCGTGGGGGATAGCCACGGCGGGGACCTAGGGGGGATGGTGTGTGGGCGCGGAGCCGGAGGGACAGGGGCCGAATGGGGAAGGTGGGAACATAAAAAGGCCCGGCGAATGCCGGGCCTTTGCTCCGGGAGAGCTTACTTCATAGACTCTTCCTGCTTCTTAATCATACGACGAACCATCTCGCCACCGATAGAACCTGCCTCACGGCTGGTTAAGTCACCATTGTAACCTTCCTTCAGGTTTACACCTAATTCAGATGCAACCTCGGTCTTAAAACGATCCATAGCTGCCTTTGCTGCGGGAACTTCTACTCTGTTAGAATTTCTGTTAGACATTTGTACACCTCCATAGTGTTTCTCAAAATTTATTTTAGTTGATGATAAGTAAGAACTTTAATTGCTCTCGCTTATCTGATATTAGTATTAGCATCTCTTTTAGAATTATTATGGAAAGTTTTTCAAGTTTTCTGTGGATTTTCAAAGAAAAACATTTGTATTTTGTAAGAGTCTATGCTATAATCCTAAAATGACTGTGACTATGTCCGCTTTTGCGGATATGTAGTATAGATGTGGCACAGGTGATTTGAAGGAGGAAATGTAACAATGAGTTTACAGGTAGAAAAATTGGAAAAAAACATGGCCAAGCTGACCATTGAAGTATCCGTAGAAGATTTTGAGAAGGCCATTGAGGCTGCATATCAGAAGCAGAAGGGTAAAATCAGCATTCCCGGTTTCCGTAAGGGCAAAGCACCTCGTAAGATGATTGAGCAGCTGTATGGTAAGGAAGTATTCTTTGAGGATGCTGCAAATGCAGTGATTCCTGAGGCATATGAGAAGGCATTGGAGGAGTGCAATGAGGAAATCGTTTCCTCTCCCAAGATTGATGTGGAGACTCTGGAAGCAGGTAAACCTTTCGTATTTACCGCAACCGTAGCATTAAAGCCTGAAGTAACTCTGGGCAAGTACATGGGTGTTAAGGTAGACAAGTTTGACACCGCTGTTACTGATGCAGAGGTAGATGCAGCAGTAGAGCAGGATAGAGAAAAGAATGCCAGAACCATCGCAGTAGAAGACAGAGCAGTAAAGGATGGCGATATGACCGTTATCGATTTCGAAGGCTTTGTTGGAGGCGAAGCATTTGAAGGCGGCAAGGGTGAGAATTATCCTCTGACCATTGGCTCCGGTGCATTTATTCCCGGTTTTGAAGAGGGTCTGATTGGTGCTGAAATTGGCAAGGAATTAGATGTAAAGGTAACCTTCCCTAAGGATTATCAGGCAGACGAGCTGGCTGGTAAGAAGGCAGTATTTAAGTGTACCGTTAAGGAAATCAAAGAGAAACAGTTACCCGAGCTGGATGACGAATTTGCTTCTGAGGTATCTGAATTCGATACTCTGGATGAGTACAAGGCAGATGTTAAGAAAAAATTAGAAGAGAAGAAGGCTGTTGATGCTAAGAATGCAAAGGAGGATGCAGTTGTAGATGCAATTATTGCTGATGCAACCATGGAAATTCCCGATGCTATGGTGGAAACCCAGCAGAGACAGATGATTGAGGATTTTGCTCAGAGAATTCAGTCTCAGGGTCTGTCCTTAGAGCAGTATATGCAGTTTACCGGTCTGAATCCTGCAACTATGATGGAGCAGATGAAGCCTCAGGCTATGAAGCGTATCCAGTCCCGTCTGGTTCTGGAAGCAGTAGTGGCTGCAGAGAAGATTGAAGCTACCGAGGAAGAGTTTGAAGCTGAATGCAAGACCATGGGCGAGGCATATCAGATGGATGCTGACAAGGTAAAGGAAATCTTAGGTGAGAACGGCAAGAAGAATGTAATGCTTGACATCGCTATCAAGAAGGCTGTAGATATGGTAGTTGAGGCTGCAAAGGAAGCAAAGCCTGCAGCAAAGAGAACCACCAAGAAGAAAGCAGCTGAGCCTGTAGCAGAGGAAGCGGCAGAAGAAACAAAGGCTGCAGAATAATCCGACAGATTAAACTATCGGTTTAGTTGTATTTCATAAGATAAGAGTGTATAGTTGTACTTAAGTAAAAATTAAGTACAACTATTTTTTTACTTGAATGCAAAAAGAAAGAGAAACGAAAGGAGCAATTAAGAATTTATAAATTGTATCTTTCTGATTGAAAAATGGTAACAACTGGGATATAGTATTAAGTGAGAAAAATGAAAGTGGAGGGCTTTATGAGTTTAGTACCTGTAGTTATAGAACAAACAAGCAAAGGAGAACGTTCCTTTGATATTTATTCCAGATTATTAAAAGACAGAATTATCTTTTTGGGAGAAGAGGTTAATGAGGTGACTGCCAGTCTGGTAGTGGCACAGCTTTTGTTTTTAGAGGCAGAAGACCCGGAGAAGGATATTCATTTGTATATTAACAGCCCCGGTGGCAGCGTGACTGCCGGTATGGCGATTTATGATACCATGAATTATATCAAATGTGATGTATCCACCGTATGTATCGGTATGGCAGCCAGCATGGGTGCATTTCTGTTGGCAGGCGGTGCCAAAGGCAAGCGTTACGCACTGCCCAATGCAGAGATTATGATTCATCAGCCTTTAGGCGGAACCCAGGGACAGGCTACCGAGATTGAAATTGCAGCAAAGCATATTTTAAAGACCAAAGAGAAATTGAACCGTATGCTGGCAGAGAATACCGGCCGGGATTACGAGACCATTTGTGCAGATACCGAGCGTGATAACTGGAAGAGTGCACAGGAGGCCTGCGAATATGGCCTGATTGATAAGGTGATTGCTTCTCACAGTGCGATGTAAGCGAAGCACCCTATATTCGAAAACAGGAGACTATTTTAAATGGCAGGAAAGATTCCCGGCAATGAGATTCATTGCTCATTTTGTAACAAATCAGAGCGTCAGGTGCGCAAGCTTCTGGCAGGACCTAACGGAGCATATATTTGTGATGAATGTATAGAGATATGTGCGGATATTTTAGAGGAGGAGTTTGAAAAGGAGGATACACCGGACGAGCCCCGGATGGATATTAATCTTTTAAAACCCCAGGAAATCAAAGGATTTTTAGACGAATATGTGATTGGGCAGGATGAAGCGAAAAAGGTATTGGCTGTCTCTGTCTATAATCATTATAAGCGTGTTATGTCCACAAAGAGTATGAATGATGTGGAATTGCAGAAGAGTAATATTATTATGATAGGTCCCACCGGTTCCGGTAAGACCTATCTGGCACAGACCTTAGCAAAGATTATCAATGTTCCCTTTGCCATTGCAGATGCAACAACCCTCACGGAAGCGGGTTATGTAGGTGAGGATGTGGAGAATATTCTGTTGAAGCTGATTCAGGCAGCAGATTATGATGTGGAACGTGCGCAGTATGGTATTGTGTATATTGATGAAATTGATAAGATTACCAAAAAGAGTGAGAATGTATCCATTACCAGGGATGTATCCGGTGAAGGTGTGCAGCAGGCACTGCTTAAAATTGTAGAGGGTACGGTGGCAAGTGTTCCTCCCCAGGGTGGCAGAAAGCACCCCCACCAGGAATTGATTCAGATTGATACTTCCAACATTCTCTTTATTTGCGGTGGTGCTTTTGACGGATTGGACAAGATTATTGAGTCCCGTTTGGATAAGAAATCCATCGGTTTTAATACCGAGGTTACCTCCAAGTCAGTGAATGAGATGGCTGATATTCTGAAGGAAGTGACGACCCAGGATTTGGTGAAGTTTGGCTTGATTCCTGAGTTTGTGGGACGTGTACCCATTTGTGTATCCTTGAGCGGATTGGATAAGGAGGCTCTGGTGCGGATTTTGAAGGAGCCCAAGAACGCTCTGATTAAGCAATATCAGAAGCTCTTTGAGATGGATGATGTGAAGCTTTCCTTTGAAGAGGAAGCCATTGAAGCCATTGCAGCCAAAGCGTTTGAGCACAAGACAGGAGCCAGAGGTTTACGTTCTATTATGGAGAATGTGATGATGGATACCATGTACCGTATTCCCTCCGATGATACCATTGAGGAATGTATTATTACCGGTGAAGCGGTAAAGGATGGCAGTCAGCCCAAGCTGGTTCATGTGGGTGATTAATTGAAAAATGGAGCACCGCCTTAGGACGGTGCTCTTTTTGAAAGGCGGAAATATTTATGGTAAT
>JAFUKS010000200.1 GCA_017473445.1 Lachnospiraceae bacterium | reverse complement strand
GCATCCTAAATCTTTTATTACAATCATATGCAAAAGAGGTATATCCTGCCACATCTTCGTGCATACTATCTTCTACAAAGTTGAAAGGCAGGGGCTCATCATGGCAATGGGAAAAGTTGAAATTTGCGGTGTATCCACCTCTAAGCTTCCTTTATTAGATTCCAAGGAAAAGGAAGCACTTTTTCAGCAGATAAATTCCGGAGATTTAAAGGCTCGGGAAAGATACATTGAAGGAAATCTCAGACTGGTATTAAGTGTCATCAAACGCTTCTCTTCCAGTAATGAAAATGTAGATGATTTATTTCAAATCGGTTGCATCGGTCTGATTAAGGCCATTGATAATTTTGACGTGACTTTGAATGTAAAGTTTTCCACCTATGCCGTCCCCATGATTATCGGCGAGGTCAGACGCTATTTACGGGATAACGGCAATTCTATACGCGTCTCCCGGTCTCTGAAGGATACAGCTTACAAAGCAATTTATGCCCGGGAAGCATTGACCCGGCAACAGCAAAAAGAGCCCACCATCGAAGAGATCGCTACCGAAATCGGAATTCCCAAGGAAGACATTGTTTATGCTTTGGATGCCATTCAAAGTCCCATGAGTCTCTATGAACCGGTTTACAATGAAGGTGGGGACACCCTTTATGTAATGGACCAAATCAGCGATAAAAAAAATCGGGAGGAGAATTGGGTGGAGCATCTTTCCCTTACAGATGCCATGAAAAAGTTAAATCCCAGGGAACATGAAATCATTACCCTACGCTTCTTTGAAGGGAAAACACAGATGGAGGTATCCGCAATGATTGGAATTTCCCAAGCCCAGGTATCCCGTCTGGAAAAAAATGCACTGCGTACAATGAAAAACTATCTGGCCGGTTAGGGTCAGATAGTTTTGTCTGCTTTATAATAATTTTTCAATCGCTTTTCGGATGGCTTTAATATCCACCGGCTTGGAAATATGCTCGTCCATGCCTGCCTCAAAGGCCTTCTGCCGATCCTCTTCGAAGGCATTGGCTGTCATGGCCACAATAGGAATCGATGCCAGTTTCTTATCGGACAATGCCCTGATTTGTCGGGTTGCTTCATATCCATCCATGCGAGGCATCTGGATATCCACAAAAATCAAATCATAGTGACCGGGCTCAGAAGCTGTTACCATTTCCACCGCTTCCAAACCATCTACCGCAATTTCTACCTGTAATCCGGCTTCTCTCATAATCTCCAGGGCAATTTCCCGATTCAGTTCATTGTCTTCCACCAAAAGAATCTGTTTGCCCACATACTCTGCAACTTCTAATTCTTCCGCAAAAATAGGGGTATTATCCTGTTCCTTACAAATCTCAAAATTTACAAAAATGGTAAACTCTGTACCTACGCCCAATTCACTCTCCACCGAGATGGTACCACCTGCCATTTCCACAATCGCTTTGGAAATCGCCAGTCCCAAACCGGTACCCTGAATATTGCTTTCGGTATAATTTCTTTCCCGTTCAAACATCTGGAAAGCGTGCTGACAAAACTCCTTGCTCATTCCGATACCGGTATCCTTGACCTTAAAGCAATAATATGCTCTGGCAGGGTCCGGTCCGTCCATCTGCTCCACCAACATGTCCACCCGTCCACCGGGATTGGTATATTTCACTGCATTGCTGAGCAGGTTATAAACCACCTGATTGATTTTTAACAAATCACATTTAATACTCCAGTTCCTTACACTGGAAAGATCTGTAGTAAACTGTATCTTCTTTTCAGCCATCTGATTTGCAAAGGCATCCAGAATACTTTGAAACATATCCTTCAGATTGTAGGTCTCCAGCCGGAAACTCATCTTACCGCTTTCAATACGGCCCATATCCAGCACATCATTAATCAAATTCAGCAGATGGGCACTTGCACTGTCAATTTTTTGCAAGCAATCGGTAACACGATCCACATCGTTTACATGCTTCTGGGCAATATTGTTATAACCAATAATGGCATTCATAGGGGTCCGGATGTCATGGGACATATTGGACAAGAAAATGGTTTTGGTACGGTTTGCGGCTTCCGCTTTGTCCAGAGCAATTTTGGTAGCCTGCAGAGCCTCCCTGAAACTCAGGACCGCCATAACAATTACATATACTTCAAAACAGGAAAGGCCCAAAAATGCCCACTGGGAGGAACCGGTAAAATAGAAAATACCCAAATCGCCCAAAGTAGCAATGGCTGCACATATGGTTCCCACAACGGTGATTTTCAATCTTTGATTTAAGGTATCATGGAATGCTTCATAAAACAACACCAGAATCGCTCCCATAATATCCACTGACATTACTGCATGACTCCAATACAGGGTCTGGCGAAAATCATAAATATTAAGCAACTGGAAACTGCATAAAATAATTCCCACCACACTTACATATATACTAAGTCCATATAATACCTTATGTCTCCCCTTTGGAAACTGGCTTGCAATATACATATTATAGGGTACCATAATCAACTGTAACATCCCGATGGTAACATAAGATAATACAAGGGTATTTCCGGAGAACATAAGGGGTGAAAAATTCGTATCCGAAATTTTCCAGACTCCGGCGATAATAGAGAAGATACCCAGATAAAGCAAATTCTTATCCATTGCCACATTACGGATATTCACCAGGGTAATAAAAACAAGTATGATTCCTATCACAATAGCAATAATACTTATAATAATCAGCCAGGCACTATTCTTTAGGGCCTGTAAAAAAATGCCCAACTGGGACCCCCGAAAGATTTCCACACTGCGCCTGGTGAAAGAATCATATACCGATTCAAACTTAATCCTTAATTCCTTACCACTATCTTCCGGATATAAAGGAATAACATTCCACGATGTGGCTGTGGTATGGCCAAAAGCATTCTCTTCATCAGGATATAGGCTATATACAAGCTCTTCTCCCAGATACACTTCTACATTTACATGAGAGGAATAAAAGCCCACATATTCCCCACCGGGAGTCAATTCAGGTATCTTCCAGATAAAATACTTCTCTGCCTCACTGATACTTTCCTGACGATAATCCACTATCTGCTGACAACCAACTACAGTACGTTTTTCTTGCCGATCCAGCTTCCCGACAAACCCCATATAACCGATAATGATAAAAACCATCACTGCACAGATACCGGTTAAAATCAAGCCAATTCTTTTGTATTTGTCCATGCTATCTTTTGTCCCTCCGCCTATACACCCAGTTAACCGTTTGAAACAAGAGGGTACCTACAAGCATCCCAACACCATTGGTCAGAATGTCATCCACCTGAAATACCCCTCGTCCTGTTACCAATTGCAGACTTTCAATACAAAAACTAAAACTTATTCCCAACAGTAGGCTGGCAATGCAGCTACTCCGCATCTTAACCACCCAACCATAAAAGAATCCTAAAGGTATAAATAACAGTATGTTTTCTATAAAATATGCATTATTTCTGGCATTAATCCCCCATGAGGAAAAAGGTTCCATATACATCCCGGTGGCACCGCTATCCTCTCTGGATAAGAAAGTAATCAAGAATATTGTCAATCCATATGCCACTAGTAGGGTCACCGGTATCACTTCCGACTTCTGCCTGCCGCGCTTTCCGGTTACCCACCTTATTAAGCCCATCATCAGCCCTACCAAAATCACCAGTCCGATGCCATAGGGCAGATAACGACCCGCGGCCATCAAATCTTTTATAATATACTTTATCATTTTTTCTCCATACGTTGCTTCCTATTTCAGCTCACTGTACTGTTTCCACTTTCCCGGCGATTGCTCCCACAATTCCTTATCCTGATATAATCTGTCATTCATCCATGACACTGCATCCTGCACTCCATCATCATCAAAGGAAAACTCCTTACACTGCTTTTTATCCCCGGGAGTCAGTGCAAAATTAAAAGGTTCCGGCCAAATATATACCTTAAGTATACTACATTCTTCACCTTTCATGCACTCCAACCGGTACCGCATCCCCATGTGAGAACCTGTATAATCTGTTTTCTTCAAATACTCAAGGGATAATATATCCTCACTGCGAATCATTCTAATCCGTCCTTTATATCTATTTTATCTTAGTATATAACATCTGATACCCATTTGTAAAATTTTTTAACTCAAAAGATTCATTTCCCGCTTTAATTGCTTCATAATCTTCTTTTCCAACCGTGAAATATACGACTGGGAAATCCCTAAATGCTCTGCCACTTCCTTTTGGGTCATTTCCGGATTCTCATAGCCCTGCTCATTTCGTCCCAGACCAAAGCGCAAATAAATAATCGTCTTTTCCCGTTCTGACAATTTACTTACTGCGTGAATCAACAGACGGCGTTCCACCTCATTTTCCAAATTGCGGTAAATAATATCCTCATCCGTTCCCAATATATCCGAAAGCAGTAACTCATTTCCATCCCAGTCTACATTTAAAGGCTCATCTATAGACACTTCATAACGGGTCTTACTGTTCTTTCTCAAATACATTAAAATCTCATTTTCAATACACCTGGAGGCATAGGTCGCCAATTTTATATTCTTATCCGGTTTATAGGTGTTAATGGATTTGATTAACCCGATGGTACCAATGGAAATCAAATCCTCCACACCGACTCCTGTATTATCAAATTTCTTAGCTATGTATACTACCAGACGCAAATTATGCTCTATTAAAATCGCCTTGGCCTCTTCCTCATCCTCTGTTCCCAGCTTGGCAATGACCTGATTTTCCTGCTCACTACCCAGCGGTGGCGGTAGCACCTCCGCACCTCCAATATAATAAATAGCCCCTTCCAGCTCTAATAACCCTTTTTTTACAGACTTTATCCGGAATCGTAACATGCCCGGAATTGTCACCTTTCGTTTCATTCTCCTGTCCACCTTTCCTTTTGCTATTTATCATTTCTCAGCATCCGTGGATTCACCAGCATTTTTATATTTTCCCGTCCTCCACGTTGCAATTTTTCCGGAGCTGCTGCTATGTATACCTCTTGAAAAGACCGTTCCACTCCGCCCAGCTCAATACGTATTTCCGGTATCAGATAGCCCATCATATACCCCCTTTTAGTGCCTATGGCATGATAGGGAATTACTCTGGCTGCCGGTAATTCATCCGGCCACAAGCCTCTTAAAATACTTTCTTCCACCACTGACACCGGCTTGCCGCTAATAGGCTCTGTCAGACCGTTTCCCGTATCCACAAATGCCTGGATAGTCACAGATTCAGCTCCCCGAATCAGCTTTACCCTACAATCCACTTGTCGTCCCCACATTCTTTTTCCTCCTGCAGAAAACAACAAGTATAGTACACCACCCAAACCCAGCACACCCATTAGGGACATGGTAATCTTACGCAACCAAGGAAACGCATTGAGGATAAACAGAAATCCACCACCCATAAAAAATGAGCACAACAGTAACCGCTCCCCCACTGCCACAAGGCTCTTTAAATTCTTTACCGGAAATGCCACCCCAATCATTAGCACCGTGCTAATCAGCACGCACAATCCAGTCTTCACCCAAATATTCCCCCCTATAAAAAACGGAAGTACAGCTCCTACGCCTCCTATCCCCGCTCCCAGCAGGATTCCGGCCCATCTCCCTTCCATCTGCAAACTCCGCCTAATCAATAAAAGCAGATACAGATGAATCACAAAACTGACCAGAAAAATACTGTCTAAATACACTTCATAATACATTGGCACTCCTTTCTGTATTCTATTGTAAGTGGAAATAACCGGAAACTTTGTCGTATCCCTAAGATATGCCTCTAAAATTACGGGTGTCTTTTCGACACACCCTGTATCCCCTGCCCATCCCTGTTCTTTCCGCCTCCCCTTCCCTCTGCCCATGGCCCCTCCTCCTGCAGCCCACTGAGGTCCCGGCCCACCTCCCCTCCCGGGGTTTCTTCGTACTGTCTTGGTTGGATTTTCAACAAACGAACCTTTCAGTAAGAGACGGTGTCTTTTACGGCATGAACATCGCCGCCTGCTGTAGGTCCACCAAAGACAGCTTAGGGTACTAGACACAATGTTCGAGGCAAATATACTTCCACGTGCATACGTTT
>JAFUKS010000199.1 GCA_017473445.1 Lachnospiraceae bacterium | reverse complement strand
GAACCAATTTTTGTGCCCGACTAAATCTGTTGGCTCTTATATTCAGTCGGGGAATTGCTATTGTCGGTTCTACAACTTCTAAATTCTCTTTCCTATTACTCTTCTTACTTTTAATACTTTCATTCTTATAGATTCCGAAAGCTCCCTATTGGACGATTACATATCCTCCCTTGGATAGCAGGTCCAGTGCTCTATTATAATTCTCCGCCTTCACCAGAATATAATCCGTGTTGTAAGTGGACACCGCAAACAACCCGATTCTATTCTCTGCCAGAATCGTAGATATCTTGGATAAAATGCCTATTAGAGAAAAATCCAGCTCTCCTTGGATGCGAAATGCTTTCCAACCATCCTCCCGGGCAAGGGTCTGCAATGGGGCATGGTTCGTGGGGCATACCAAAGATAATTCTTCGTCTGTCTTTGCGATAAAGAACATCTCCGAGTCCATATTGATATCTGCCAAGGATGCTACCTTACAGACAGAAAAGTCGTAAGCTATTTTTTTAAGTTCCATGTACTTTTGCTCCGTTCTAAAAACAATTTCCGGAATCAGCCTTTTCCGGCTAATTCCAAATCAATGGTATAATACACAGTGATTGTCCCACCATGCTTAGTAATTGCAGAATGGATTCCGTCAAAAAGCTGCTTCCTAACGGTTTCTTCCACGGCCATATGGTCCGGATAGGTCCGCAGTAATTCCATGTACTCATCCGCTGTGAAATCCTTGGTCATATGGTACACTTTATAATCTATTTCTGTGAATCCATACCGCTGTGCAACCTGTGCCAGCTGCCGGGCATCCTCCAGCTCAAACTCCTTGGGCGGCTCACCCCGGTCCATGTACTTGCGGTAAAGGGCCTGTATCTCCCGGGTCAGTTCCGGCCTTCTGTGGTCCGGCCCTGCATGATAAGCAAATCGGGCAAAGGTGCCTCCCTTTTTTAGCAACTCATACACTCTCTGATAGCCATATTCCTCCGGTATCCAATGAAACGCCGTGGCCGCATAAATCAGGTCAAAAGATTCCGGCTGACCGTGATACTCCTGCAAGATACCACTGAAAATGGAGAGATTCTGATACTTCTCCAACTTCTCTCGGGCCAGTTGTATCAGGTTCTCTCCCGGCTCGATGCCGGTGAGCTGACACCCGGTAGCCAGAATAGGCTCCGTAGCTTTGCCTGTACCCATGCCAATTTCCAGTACCCGGCTATCCTTATGGAGGGGCTGATATTTCCATATGTCATTATATAGTTCCGTCACATAAAGGGGACGGCTCTTTTCATAATCTGCCGCCGAATTGTCAAAGTTTCTTTGAAATTCTGCCATGGGTGTCCTCCTTCTTTAAATATCACGCATTCGTGTTGTGCTCTCTGCCGTTTTTCTTAATGTATTACATTTTGCACAGTTTCTGATAAATCGCATCCGAACTTAAATTAGCCAACTCTTTCAAGGAATACTCCCGGGCCAGCTCTTTCACCAACTCACACCCCAGATAATATCCCACATCAGAGCGTCCCTGATAGTTGCACCAATCCCCAAAGAAATCTTGGGTACTTTCAGCTGTATCAATTCGCCGGATAAATTCTGCATACAAGGATTTGCGATTACTCTGACACCAATCCAGCCATCCGCCCTTATCCTGGTGGTAAAAATTTTCATCACCGCACAGAAGATGCTCTATGTACATGGCCACACCTTCTGTGTACAGTTGCCAGAGAGCCGGTCCTTGAGATTCTTGCTGCCGATCCTTAGCAGTCCATTGGTTATCTTTACTTCTGGTCTGAAAATGCCAGATATGCCCCAGTTCATGATAGATAAGTCCTATCATATCCCGTTCACCATACCAACTCAGCTCCAGAATTTTCTCTGCACCCAGCAAAACCGCCGGAGTGCCGTTTAGCTCCGTGGCCCAGCTAGCACCGTTGCATAATCCCAGATAAAGTACAATGTCCACATCCAGTTCCGCACCCAGCTTGTCCTTGATTTTCTCCTCCAGCTGATTTGTTACTTTGCAGAAAGAATCATACGCCTGCTTTATCTGCTCTCCATTTTGAGGTACTTCATTTAATACAGGCAGGATATCCTGCTCAAAATCGTAATCCGCCGCATCTGCTTTTATTTTCTCAGCAAAGCCGGGCGCAATTTTTTGGGCATATGCTTCCCAAAGGTGTTGGTCAAATTGATTGTTATTAAAACATTGAGGTATCTCTTTAAACGTATCTATGATTTTCATTTTTTTACCGTTATTCGTAGATTATTTCTTTTCAAAAAAGTTTTTATAAAGTCCGCAGTCGAACTTGTGTTCGTGTCAATTCTTTGGTATAATATAAACAGTAGTCGTCAGGCTACCGGCAATCGTGTACATGCTATTTTAGCAAGGGGTGGTTGGCCTTCATTCTATATAGAATGGGGGTGAGGCTCATGCAGAATCACAATTTTGACTTCAATGATTTGATGCAATTTGGTATTTTTCTCATGGCTCTTCTGACATTCATATATTTGATTTGTCATTAAAACAAGAAAAACCTTCCCTGTACTTTGGCGAGATAGGGAAGGTTTTCTAATCCATATACTAGGCCAACCACCTCTGTGGCGATTGCCTTTTGTAATTATATTATAGCAAAACTATTGATAATTACAAGTGGTTTTCAAACCCTTCCTTGCTTCTCAGACACACCAGAGATTTTTCCGGTACACCAATGTCATCTGCAATTACCTTACACTTGGTCATCAGCAGGAAATAAATATTCTTGGGCTCCTCGCTGAGGGATTCATAATTGGCCTGACCCTTGGCAATGATCACATCCGCCTTTTCATAAATCTCCCGGAACTGAGCACTGACCCTATCTATCACTGTACCACAGGAATAGTCCCCATTACTGATAATGGTTGCATACTCCTCCATTCTTACGGCGTAAGCGTCCTCTTCTATATTGTCATTGATTACCGCTGCTCCCCGAACACCAAAGTACATATGGCACTTGGGATTCCGCTCCCGAATACGCTTTATCAGCAACTTGTCAAAACAGATTTCACCACAGTTGTCTCCCAGATACAGGATGTTTTCCGCCCGGTCTATGTCCTCCAGCAGCTTGGGAGTATCATTTACCGTCAGCTCCAGATGGTCCACACTGGAAAAGAAATGTGCAATGTCCCGCTCCACATCGCTATGCACCGGATTAAAGTCAATAATATTGGACACAATGGCGTATTTCACTGCTTCTTCTATGGTCTGCACCTTCTTATCATAGGTGTGGAAATTCTCCAAAAAGAGCTGATTATAATAATCCTTGGTCTCCTTATAGGGATCCTCGCAGCCGGTATGCTGCTTAATCAACCGATAATTTTCACCCAAAATTTCCGAATTGGTCTTAGAAAAGTCCAGGCGGCTCATCTGAGCAAAAATCTCCTTGTACAATTCCTCCCGATTCTCTGCCCCTGTAAGGTTAGCGGTTTTTACAGCCTGATTTACCAGACAGGCCAGACATTGTTCATGTATTTTCATAGATAAAATTAATTTTTCAAAATTAAATATACTTCAATATATACCCTGGAATCTCTGCATGAGTGAAACCTTCTTTTCTCTGCACCGGTGAGGAGGTGCCTTCCTTTATGTACCAAAGAGCCTGCACCGCTTTCATCCCCAGTTGCATAGCTGTCTCCAGCTCATAGCTGCCCCCGTCCCCTACATAGAGGCATTCCTGGGGCTCCACGGATAAGCGTTCCATACAGTAACGGAATATGCTGTGGTCCGGTTTTTTCATGCCAAGCTCATAGGACAAACAAGGTGCATCAAAATAGGGAAATAATACGCTTTCCCGGATGACCTCCGCCTCTTCCGAAAAACAATTACTGATTAATCCAATTTGTAGACCCTGTGCCTTTAACTGCTCCAACATAGGTATGATTTCCTGATGCAGATGACGGAACAGCTCCTCCTTGGTAGCCTTACGCTTGCTTACGATTCGATTCATTAGCTCCTCAGAATAGCACCCGCTGTCCCGTAATATGTCTTCCATTACCTGCTCAAAGGTCATTTCTCCCACAGTACGGGCATAATCCGTAGGTC
Source organism: Lachnospiraceae bacterium (assembly GCA_017473445.1). Classification (GTDB taxonomy): domain Bacteria; phylum Bacillota; class Clostridia; order Lachnospirales; family Lachnospiraceae; genus Acetatifactor. The sequence continues at coordinate 11,141 of JAFUKS010000199.1, read as the reverse complement.
TCCACAGTGCCTGGAACCGCTCCTGGGGAATCCCCGCATCCCGGGCTATTTCTGCACTAAAATACAGGGGACACTCATAATGGGTAACCAAGGTTTCATACATATCAAAGATAACTGCTTTTATCATTTCAAATCTCCTGTAGTCTTGATGCTCCTGCTGATTTATCACCGTTTAACCATTGCCATTCTTCGGAAAGCTCTATTTTTCCATCCTCCATAACGTGGGGAATGCTATGACATTTTCCCACTCTCAGCTGTTGTTGTTCATTTACATGCTGATAGTAAAAATCCAATTCTCCATTGGAAGCCACCGTACCGATTAAATGACCCTTAAGGATATCTCCGCCGGAATATTCGGCCCATAGCAAATTACCCTTTTGGTGATATCGGAATAGAGTATTTCCGTCCACTTCGCCGTTTTCCGTATTCATCAAGGGCACAAAGCATCTGCCATCATAGGAAATATCTGTTGTAACATTGGGCAACGACTTCTCCATAACCTCATACACCAATACTACCCCGTTCTCTACGGGCCACTTCTCGTGCTTGATGGTCTCATATCCCCTGCTTTCATACAAATGGCTGGCAGGCAAAGACGCATCCAGATTTACCTTATCGTAATGCAGCCCGATTTCATTTTCCAGACACTGCATAATATAGCTTCCATAGCCCTGTCCCTGATACTGAGGTGCCACATAGACTCTGGTGATGTGGTTATCCTTGTAGCAACCGGTGCCCACGATGACACCATCCACTACTAAGATACCTACCCTGCCATCCACTATATCCTTTCGGATATTTGCCGCACAATGAAACTCGCAAAAGAAATCAACTACCTCTTTAGGGTAATATTTGGGATATACGGTGCGGATAGTATCCTGAACCAGTTGAACGATTTGTTGTATATTCTGCTCTGTTGCTTTTATGTATTGCATGATTATCTCCATAACGTCTAATTTATGCACTATAAATCAAAGTCTATAGTTCTCCCTCATACTCCATGGAACGCATTTTGCAGCTTCCATCTAATTTCTGAAATTCGCCATAACCTACAAAATGTAGTCCACACTTTTCCATGACCCTGCCAGAGGCTTTGTTGGGCTCCACATGACTGGAAGCAAATTTTCGCGCTCCCAAGGTATTGTAAGCATACTTCACCATGGCTTTAGCTGCCTCAGTGGCGTATCCCTGACCCCAGCAATCATAACGGAAATTGTAGCCAAATCCCCAAAAACTTTGCTTTCTGTCAGGGCCGATACTGCCACTACCAATAAGCTTACCATCAGATTTTCGCACATAACCAAAATGATATTCTTCCGTTTCCGTCTCAATATATCTCAGCCACTGGATGACCTGTTCCACAGTTTCATAAGTATTGTAAACCATGTATCTGGACACACGCTCATCACTTACCCACTGAAAAACTTCATTTGCGTCGGCGACTGTAAGAGGCCTTAATATTAAACGTTCCGTTTCTATCACTACATTATGCATGGCGTCATCTCCTTTCTGAGGTCAATCTAACTTTATAGATAGCTATTAAACCTTTCCTCTACCAATTCATAATCAACAGAAGACTGCAGATTGCCCAACTGATCTCTCCAGGAGTCAATATTCTCTCTCACCTTTTGAAAACCCAGCTGTTCGTACACATGCTGTGCCCGTTTATTATTCAGGTTGGTATCCAGGCATATTTTTTCATATCCCAATTGCTCAAATAAGCCGGTTATAAATAGGCTTAAGATGACCTTGCCCAGACCCCTATTCTGCATACTCGCATCACAAATCTTGATGCCCATTTCACAGATTTTTTCATCTGCACGGATATAATTCATTTCACCGATGGGTCTGCCCTCAAATTCAATGATGTGTCTGCAGGTCTTTGTTATGTCTTGATTCTTAATCTGATCCACCACCGTTTCAGCGGTAGTACCCAGTCCATTGGGAAATCCCGCATGGGCCATTACACTGCCGTCATTCCACCAAATACACAACTGCTGTGCATCCTCTACGGTAGCTTCACGTATCAATATTTTTTCATATGATAATATCATTTTTTCCTCCGATACCAATAGGAATAAAGCTTCTTATATCCTAGCTTTTCGTATAAACTCACTGCCACCCGGTTACTCTGCACCACCTGCAAATACGCGGTGTGGGCATCCTGTCCCTTAGCTGCTGCCAACATGGTTTCACATACCTTCCGTCCATACCCATGGCCCCGGTAGACTTCATCCACAACTACATGCACCAGAGTCATATGGCCCCGTTCGATAATCGCAGAGGCACAGCCAATGGTTTTCCCCTCTTCTACAATGCGACAGTAAAGAGTGGGCTGCTGTATCAGGTTCAACATCTGCTCTGCAGTGGCCCGGGTCTGCGCATCCGTACATTTGTCCATTGTAAAGTATGCATCCAACCATTCCTTGGTGGGATGGGCAGTAATCACCGCATCTACCGGTGTGAACTGCTTGTCCCGTAAATCCATGGTCATCAAATCCGTAGGAGTGACCACCTCATAGCCCCGCTGTTCCAACAGCCCATCCAGCTGTGGATCGCTACCGTCAGTAACCTTGAAAATGCAGGCCTGCTGCCGCAGGGCATACCGCGTTTCACAATATTCCACCTTGGTCTGCAAATCAATGGTGGACGGGTATATCATATTCACGGAATTGGCCCGACTGGTATAACCATTGGAAAACCGTAATATCCACCCGTCATAGTACTGGGTCTCCAGGGACGGATGGGAATTAAAGGACAATTCCTCATAAAAACGTACTTGTTCATTTAAGCTTTGCTGCTTCATAATCTTTTCTCTCCATAGCTAATTCTTTGATTCCCCATTGCTCACCACAAATAGGGATAATAATGGGCTTGTCCAGCACCACATCCTTGAAGCCTGCTGCCTTGTAGCAATAATAGGCGGGCATGTTATTTTCAAATACGCCCAGAGAGACCCTCTCTGCTTTTAGTAACTCGAAGGCATATTTTAGTGCCAGCTGCAACATCTCTTTGCCATAGCCCATCCCTCTTTTGGCATCATCCACGATGACAAAACCAAACCGTATCTTGGTCTTCTCCGGATTCCGGTAACGCATAATCATGTGACCTATCACGCCGCTTTCGTCAAAAGCAGTCACCGGGTAAAAATTATCCGGCTCCTCGCAATCGCCGTTACAATCTATATATTTCCGGTTCATTTCCTCCGCCGTAATGGGAAAATGCTCGTATCTGTCCGAGGTCCACTTCCTGAAAGCTACCTCGTCCTTGCACCAGGTTATGATGGTCTGTGCGTCTGTATTTTTGTAGGGTCTGAGTCTTAGCATAGATACCTCCTGCTTTATAATCTTTTCAGAATATGTTCAACCAGCTCCAGTTGTCGGGAATTCACATCTTCACCGTCTTCTATACACCAAAGGTTCGCCAGAATGGTTTCCATTACAAAGCTTTTTTCCACATCCTTTAGCGGATATGCAAATTGCTGGCTGATAAGTTCCATAACTTTCGTCATATGCCCTATTAAGGATTCGTCATGATGTGTATCCATCTCATTCAGTATAAATCTGGGCAAATCCAAAATCGCCGGACCAACAACCCCTTTGGGATCAATTATCGCGTAGCTTCCATTCTCTCTTTGCAAGATATTATCATGATGCAAATCCCCATGAAGAAGCACTCTGTCACTGTACCTTTCAAAGATATCCAAGCAAATATCGTAGGCCACATGTGCTTTCTTAGTCCATTCCTCATCCATTTGATTGGACGTACAATACTCTTTTATATTGGCAAGCCAATCAAGATATGTTTCACCTTCCCTATGGGGTTTATGTATTGCAAAGAAGATTTTCTTAAGTACATCAAGACGTTTCTCAAGGCTCTTTTCATTGCGCAGAACAGTCCCCGGTATAATCCGCTCTTCTATCAGCTGTCCTTCCTTTTCATCAAAATGATACACCTTACAACTATATTGACCATCCAGACCGGATAACATTTCATATTCGGATTTCAGCTGCAGAATATTCTGATCCCGCTTCACTATGACCGGACCAAATTCCGCAGAATCTGCTGTGTAAACAGCTTTCGTGGGATATTCATAAATAACCTTACTGTTTGTTATTGTAATGTTCATTTTATTTCTCCGTAATTTCAAAGCTATCTATCTGCCCTGCCGCCAGCAGTTCCACTTCCTGCTCCACCGTCTTTCCGGTATTGTCTAATAAGTGCCCTTGATTCTCCGGCAGATTGTCCAGCTTGTTTTTCAAAAACAGTGCCCGTTCTATCATGTCTACATCACCCCGCTGAGTAATACGCTCTCTGATTGCATCCTCAGATGCGGTAAGTACCACATAGTACAGCTTGGCGTCAAATTCCGCTGCCAGCTTTTGCACCAAGGGCAGCTCCTCTTCAATGACATAATCAATGACCACATCCAGTCCTCGCTCTAAAACCTTCCGGGCCACTGTCAGAATGCAGTCCCAGTTAAACTTCAGGATATCCTCCCACATAAGAGCATCTGCTGCCTGACCATTCAAAAAGAAATCTCCCTTGTCATCGGTCTCCACAAAGCCCGCATGAAAGTCGTCTCCGTGAATCAGATATACCTGCTTCTTGCCCTCTTTATTTACCAAATGCTTGGCAAATGCATTTGCTAGTGTTGACTTCCCACAGCCGCAGGGACCTGAGAAAAAATAAATGTTGCTCATAGTTCCTCCCAAACTTTAAAACTTAGCTTTCTCTTTTGATAATCATATTGCATCTGCCCCACTGTTCAGTTCCAAATTGGAACGCCTTATCTACGGTGGTTCTTTCTGTAAATCCTACGCTTAAGTAACATTGCTTTGCCCTTACATTTTCCGGAAATACATTCAGGTGTACTGCCTCTGCCTTGGTAATTTCAAAGGCATATTTTACAGCCAGTTTCAACATCTCTTTTCCTAATCCCTTGCCTCTGGATGCATTATCGACCATTACAAATTTCAGCATTCCTTCATTTGTATCCAGATTTAAAGAATAGCAAAAGAAGCCCACTACTTTTCCTTCATCTGTGGTAGCCACATAGGCACTGTCTCGGAATCGGAGAGAAATATCCTGTAAGACATTTTCAAAATTATTTTTCTCCAAAGGATACTGTATTAGGTTGGCACACCACATGGCATGCATTCTCTCGTCCGTAATCCAATTCTTGATTCCATTAAAATCTAATTCAGAAATATAAGGTCTGATTCTCATATGTATCACCTCTACCAAACGAAAATTACAAGGTACCTTCCCCGACTAAATTCTCTTTTTTCTCAAACTAGTCGGGCACATTTCATGTCGTTTTCCCTACTATAACTCTTTTTTTATGTATTAGTCGGGTATCTCTATTTCTTTCACCCCGACTAATCTTGCCTTTCTGCATAATCAGTCGGGCTTCTTCATTTCTTTCACCCCGACTAATCTTGCTTTTCTACATTTCAATCGGGTATCCTCATTTCTTTTACCCCAACCTATCTTGCCTTTCTGCATAATCAGTCGGGCTTCTTCTTTTCTTCCACCCCGACTAATCCTGCCTTTCTGCATAATCAGTCGGGCTTCTCCATTTCTTCCATCCCGACCTATCTTGCTTTTCTGCATCTCAGTCGGGCATCTTCATTTCTTCCATCCCGACCTATCTTGCTTTTCTGCATCTCAGTCGGGCATCCTCATTTCTTCCGTCCCGACCTATCTTGCTTTTCTGCATCTCAGTCGGGCGTCCTCATTTCTTCCACACCGACTAATCTTGCTTTGTCTATATTTAGTGAGGTACTTGCCCTACTTACACCACCTCTATTACTTCAAAGTTATCTATTCAACTGCAAAATTCAACCGCTCCGTATATGTGATGTTTCGCACTACTGATTTTGTCAGTAGTGTACCGGGAAAAGGAACTACCTGCTTCCTGGTCGCTTCCTTTTCCCTGGTACATTAAATACTACTTCAACTCTTTCACATACAATCTGTCTGTTCCATTCCCATAATTAACAATATCCTTGACGTACCGATAGCCGTACTTTTCATACAACCCACTATGCTCTGATGGGATATAGGTCCTATCGAATCCAATTGATTTTGCATATTCATTAGCAAAATCAATCAGTTTTTCGCTAATTCTCTGGCCCCGGTACTCTTCCGTTACAAACACGCTGGATATCCAGGGATATATTTCGGGTAGGGGGTAATAGTCGGTTTTCATGATAGAAACCGTTCCGATGATTTGGTCATCCACCATTGCCACAAACTCCGCCTCCCAGTCGGTAAAGGACCAGTTGCTAATCATCCGCAAGGCATGCTCTTTTACCTCTTCCCAGGAAAAGTTCCGGATAAAATCCACTAGCTTGTCTGCCAGCTCCGTATCCTTCTCCACTTTTTTAATTACCAGCGTATCCGGGTGAAACTCCTTTTTGGAAAGTCCAAAATGCTGCTCCACCTTCCTTACCGTTGCCTCAACGGTGCTATTCTCGGTTCTTTCACTCCAGAAATAATGGCTGTTTTTGATTTGTTCGTATGCTTTTTCATTGAGACTTTTTAAGGTCGCACTGCATACTGCCTTTGCCTTTTCCACATCAGACGCACTGTTTATAAAGTCATGAAATCCCTGATGGTCCGGTCGGTTACAATAATCCTCCACCAGATTGGTGGGCTCCTTTATCAAGAAAGCAACTCTTGACGGGTCTGTAAATATTCCCGCCTGCTCCAGGGTCAGATGACAGTCACATACGACCGCCTGATGCTGTGAAAGGCGAATCAAATCCATCAATACAAAATCCAACTGCTCTCTGGTGTTGTCAATCAACCATTGTCTGTATTCCTCCACGGTACGTCCGAAAAACTCATCCGCATCCTTAAAGAACTTGTTCATGGACGGCTGAAAAGCAGCATTGGACATCTTTTGATGATTTTCAAATTGCTCATCAATATCGTAAATCAGCAGATTGTGTCTTTTCGCCAGCTCCCGTGAAATCGTCGTCTTGCCACCACAGGGTGTGCCGGTTATAAAATAAACATTCTTTAAATATTCTTTTACTACATTATCTTGAAATATCATTTCTAATCTCCTTTATTAAATAGTTTTTGGGTTCCTGTATGTACATAAAACTATTTAATGCAGTCTTATGTACTTAGATATTTCTTAAACGTAAAAATGCCACCATCTTTTTCACCTCCTTCACATCAAAATCCTCTTATCCTTATACCCTGGATAGGATCTTTCTTATATTCTCTTTCTCAGTCAAACAAAGGGGAGCGTCACTCCTTATGTATCGCATACCGCCTATGGGTAGTGCTCGGGAGTTTAATGTTGATTTTAATAATAAACTCATCGAATTTTCCTCCCATGTACTGAAACAATTTGGAATTCATCAAACTGGAAGTTTTAAGTGTACAATTAAACTTATATATTCCTATATGCTTCAACAATAATATGTAAATTCTTGTCTAATTCATCCGCTCCATCTAATCGTATCACTCTACATTCAAGAGCTTCCAGCCAAGTTTCATGCTGTTGTAACGTGCAACCACCAACTCCATAATCATATCCTGCAATTCCATTTAGCATTTTTTGATGTTCTTCATGCATGTCTCCGCCTTCTAGGACACGTTTTCCAAACCAATTTAACTCTCGTTCATGTACACGCTTTACACGTATTTGTGCATCTGCATGAAGGTGAACAACCAGTTCAAAATAAGGGTCAAAATGCTCATGAAATGAATCCATAGACCCCGCCATTACAAAATGCTCACAATTCGATATTGCATCCATCAAGCGACTAATTTTTTCGGCCTTTGGATACATTGCAGAAAAGGGAACTTCTGTATCCTTACGCCATATATATTCATCAATGTCCACAAAGGTATATCCTAATTCCTTAGCTACTAATTTTCCAAGAGTCGTTTTTCCTGCTCCTGAAGAACCCATAATCATAATCCCTCTTGCCACTTTGGTCGCCTCCCTAAAATCATATTATTTATAATGCCATCACCTATAAAACAAATACCATATGTATCGCCGATATCACACCGGGAAAAGAAATTGCTTGAATTACAAAATCCCATTTCTGGTCCACTTCAGAATGGTTTCGTAACCAAGCTTCGCATACCATTGCGCCACACCGGTATAATGGATATAGCTGTAGTTGTAACCCTCGTCCTTTAATATCTGTGTTGCCTTCTTTACCATGGTGAGACCGATGCCTTTATCCCGATATTCCGGAAGGGTTCCCACACAGCCCGGACCGCCTATTTTCAGTGCTTGTCCGTTTACCATATGGGTACCCATATCTTCAACGATACAAAAACTGACCACTTTTCCATTCAGATAGCCACAAAGCACTCTGTCTTCCCCGCCAAAAAAGGCAGGCCAGTCCGAGTTCACTTGTTCTACAATCTTTAACAACTCGTCACGGTTTCCTTGGAAATAGCTAAAGGTAACGGATGAATCAAAGGATTTTTCATACCTGCCCGGATCGAAGTTCTCCAAGGGAAGCAGCATCTCCTCAAATATCCAGTCTTCTAAGATACTTCGAATATATTCCCTTTCAAAAAAATCCGGGTGCATACTGTGAAATAGGGTAACTGCATCCTGTTTTTCCATAATGGTTTCTCCCTTGCCGGTAAATCAATATCCTTTACTGAAATCAATTACATTCTTCTTAGGCTCGTTATCACGGTCCCGTTTTAAATTTTCGCAGAATATATCCAGAATTCTCTTTCTGGTAAATCTATTTTCTCCCCAGCTGATTCCTGAAATATGCGGAGTCAATACCACATTTTCCATATACCTGAGAGGGTGCTTTTCGGGTAAAGGCTCCGGTTCCGTAACATCAAGCACTGCACCCTTAAGCAAGCCGGTCTGCAAAGCATTTGTCAAATCGTCTGTATTTACGATAAATCCGCGGCCAACATTTACCAGTATAGCGTTTGCCTTCATTTTTTCGATTCTCTCTGCATCAAACATTCCCGCCGTTTCTGCTGTACCCGGAAGTGCGATAATAACCACCTCTGCCATCTTTAATTGCGTATCAAGAACGTCTATTGTATATATCTCATCAAAATGCCTAAGCTGATTGCCGGAAGTACGACATATTCCAACTGTGTAACACCCAAAGCATTTAAGCTTTTTTGCGGTTTCCTGACCAATATCCCCTGTTCCCAAAATAAGTACTCTTTTACCCTCTAATGTATCTTCGCCCTCGATTTTGTTCCAGCCGCCATTTTTCATTTGCTCCCCATAAGAAAACAAATTTTTGGTTAGGGCAAGAAGTCCGGAAATAATATATTCAGAAATAACATATCCATAAGCTCCGGAAGCACTTGTAAGAGTAATTTTACCGGGAAAATTGGTTGTTGAAGTGTATTTATTGGCACCTGCCCAAGTCATTTGAATCCATCTAAGGTTTTTCATCAAATGTATCGTACTGTGCTCCGGCTCACCGAAAACAATTTCCATATTGGCATAATCCTCACTTACAAGAAGCTCACTCTCACTGTCAAAAAAGAAAACTTTATCCTCTTTTTCAACGGATGATAAAATAAGTTCCTTCTCATAGTCCAGACATTTTTTGGTTATAGCAATCGTCCGCATTATTTTTCCTTTCTGTGTTCCATTTCCTCTCCCAAATAATCCGCCACAAACGCATCCACATCAGAATATTTCTGAACCCTTAATCCTGCTTTTTGGTATACTTGTTCGTATTTCTTTAAATACTCATCAAAGATTTGAACATTAGCCTCCAGGTCATCCGGCTGATATGCTCCCATAATGTTGTAGTTCCCTATATTGGTTTCCGATGCAATCTCCGAAAACATGTAGTGTAAATTGCACATGTTCATGAAGGAAGCAAAGGTATCCTGATTGGACGCTGCTTCCTCCACCTTGTTTCGCCAGTTGGAATAAATTTCCTCATAAGTACCTGCCAGTCCCTCTGAAGGTTCTGCTTTCGGTTGCTCCCGGCGGGTATGATTTTCTACGTATAAAAGGAGGTTTTTGGCTAAATCCCTTAATTCCGAAATACCTTTGCTGATGGTAATCTTTTTCATGTTGTTTATAAATGATTCTTCCAGAGGCAAAACGGCTAATTCCTCAAAGGTTCTTTTCACTCCCCGTTTAAAATAGGTTCCGTGGTAAAGCATCACCGCATCCAAAAGATAGTACATTACCCCAAAGACATCCAACCGTACCTGACCCAATTCCTTATGCAAATGGGCATTGGCAAAGAATTCTTTGGCTTTGTCTATCAATTTGTCGACTCTGTCAAAGCGTTGCTCCGATGCCAAAAATTCCTTCGCCTGCTGCCGTAATCTGCACAGTTCCTCGTATGCTTCCTGCTTCTTCACATATACAATCTTGGAATCCATCAGTTTGGAAAGCTGAGCGTGATGACACTGTGCGTCGGACCGCAATCCATTCCAATCGGTACAGTAGATGTCGTAGCCCACGTCGCTGTCATCCAAAATAAAGCCTGTACCCAGCTTCCATCCATTCTCATCTAGAATCAGTATCAGCAAATCCAAATCTGATTTTGCATACTCATCACCGGTAGCCACGGAACCGTAAACTCCTATGAGAGCCAGAGAATCGGGACATTCTTTTTCTGCCTTCGCTATGATGGCATCTATTATTTTTTGATTTACATTATTCATAATTATTTCTCCATCTTTTGCTTTCACTTAATCCTCGGGAAGTTCTTTCAGCATATTTATGGTTCTGTAGATTTCTCCACATGCAGGACACTTCCAGTCACAATCACTCTTTTTCGCCTTTTTATGTAAATGCTCCAGCTGAGCGTTTCCACATTTCGGGCACATGGTAGGCTGCGACGTCCATAATCTTTTTAATAATTTTACTTCTTCATCACGGTTGTTTGTATACATTTAGGTACCTCCTACAAATTGGGATTCGTTGTTCTCTATACAACAATTCTATTTTCTTTCTAATGTATACCAAACATCTATTTCATCTTTAGAAGGTGCTTCCCACATGGACAATAATTTTCCCATAAGACCTTCATCCAGATAATAATCTGAACCACCTTCTCCTTTTAATACCATACAGTTTCGTTCTTCAATGTTTTTATTCCATGTTTGGTCATTAACATCAATGTAATGCCATTCACAATGAACAT
>JAFUKS010000015.1 GCA_017473445.1 Lachnospiraceae bacterium | reverse complement strand
GTTCAACGAAAGTGCCCTGGCCTTTTATGAGGCAGTGGGTTTTAAGACCTACAGAAGATATATGGAGATGGATGTGTAGTATATAGCACATGCACCATGAATAGCAGAGATATGGTTTGTGCAGGGAATCAGGAGAAGGGAAACCTTACTTGGTTCCCTTTTATTTGTTAATGGAATAGCAAATAGAAATAGTGGCAATATTGCGTAAATATTTGTTATAATATCCTATGAGGAGGTGCTTGTGATGTTTGATTTTTTAAAGAGCAGTACTCATAGCAAGTTGGAGACTATTATCCAACGGCTTCGGATGAATATGGAAAATAATTACAAGGATGCGGCCCAGTTGAATCTACAGGAACTGGAGGAATTGTTTGGACAGCTACGGGACAGCGGTGCACTGAACAGTAAGCAGATACAAAATTATGAGAGTCAGATTGATTCCTTCCGTGACAGATTAAGGGGATTTACTCACAAGGACCAGAAACCTACTTGGGGGTAAAGTGAAGAAAACTGTAACAAATAATAAACCTTATAGGAGACAATAGTACATATGAAAAAACAATTCTTAGTTTTGGCTCTGGCTACTGCAATGATTACGCTGGTGGTTGGCTGTGGTGACGATACTGTAAGCAACGAAAACACCGCAAATACAATTCATACGCCAACGACGGCGGTGCAGGAAAGTGAAACTCCTACGGAAGAAGCTGTGCATGAGCACAGGTTGGTTTATACTTTCGATGCAGTTAATAGTCATCGGATTACTTGTGCGGATGAAAGCTGTGAATATGCCGAAAGCGGAACCTGCGTTTATGATGCAGATTATGTTTGCAGTCTTTGCGGAAATAAACATGAGCATGAGTATTCGTATGTTTCCAATTCAGATGGAACCCATGCCGGTACTTGTGGTGTTTGTTCCTATAGTGAGAGTGTGGAATGTGTACTAAACGAAGAATATGTTTGCGGTGTATGCGGATGGATGCACGAACACGATTGCGTAGTAAGTGCCAATGAGGATGACACCCACACCTATTCCTGTAAATACACTTGTTGCACCTATTCCTACAGTAATGACTGTGAGTTTACGGGCTATGAGTGTGTTTGCGGCAATGTATATCCTTGGGAACAGGACATAGAGTATTTTGATGAAAAAGAAAAGGGTGTTTATTATGCCCAAAGAGAGTTGAAGATCTATCGGTATCCGGATACCGATAGCGAGGTAATAGGCACTCTTGGTGTTGATGAAGGGATAAATTGTGTCGGAAGTATTTTTCGCGGTTCCGGTTCAAAATATGAAAACTATTACATAACGGAAGAAGGGGGGTGTATTTCTATCAAATTCCGCCAGGCCAAGAGCCGTTGGGATTTGAGCCCTGCCAAGACTTCGCAAGTAATCGTTATTTTTAATAATAATACCCACGGAACCTATAACGGTTATGATGAAGCATTGCAGGCTGTATGTGGGTCTACTTGGACGCAGGTAAAAAGCAGTTGGCAATATAATGATTATAAAAGTCAGGGATTGTCTTTTATGAACTCCTATTCCAATCAGGGAGTAACAGTTGCCACCAAGGATGGTTCGGTACCCTATAATTGTTCCATGGGGAATGATGTGATTTATTATTTTCAATAAATAGAAGTCCTATCAGGCACAGAAAACAGAACAAATGTTTGCAAAGCGTGTATGGTTATGCTATAATAGGGAATGCTAAACCATATACGCTTTTATTGTATTTAGAATAGATAGATTCATAAAGGAGGCACTTTCGTGAATCATTTCCAGAAACCATGTGAATTTAAATTACATTCCGAATATCAGCCCACCGGCGATCAGCCTCAGGCTATCGCGCAGTTGGTAGAGGGTTTCAAAGCGGGCAATCAGTTCCAGACTTTGCTTGGTGTTACCGGTTCCGGTAAGACCTTTACCATGGCCAATATCATTGCTGCATTGAATAAGCCTACGCTGATCATTGCCCATAATAAGACCTTGGCAGGACAGCTTTACGGGGAGTTTAAGGAGTTTTTCCCGGAAAATGCAGTGGAATACTTTGTGTCCTATTACGATTATTACCAGCCGGAGGCTTATGTGCCCTCTTCAGACACTTATATTGCTAAGGATTCTTCCGTAAATGACGAGATTGATAAGCTACGTCTGTCTGCTACAGCATCCCTGACAGAGCGTCGGGATGTGATTGTGGTAGCCAGTGTGTCCTGTATTTATGGTCTGGGTAGTCCTGACGATTATCAGGAGATGGTGGTATCCCTGCGTCCAGGTATGATTAAGGACCGGGAGCAGGTGTTGCGGGAGCTAGTGGATATCCAGTATGACCGTAATGATATGGATTTGGACCGTGGCTGCTTTCGGGTACGGGGGGATGTGGTAGAGGTATGCCCCGCAGAGGGCGGTGACTACTTGATCCGTATTGAGTTTTTTGGCGATGAGATTGACCGTATTGCACAGGTGGACCCTCTTACCGGTCAGGTCCATGCAGTACTGAATCATATAACCATCTTTCCTGCGTCCCATTATGTGGTGGCTCCTGAAAAGATTAAGCTTGCCTGTGACAATATTGAGGCAGAATTGAAGGAGAGGATACAGTATTTTAAGGGTGAGGATAAATTGCTGGAGGCTCAGCGGATTTCCGAGCGTACCAATTTTGATATTGAGATGCTCCGAGAGACCGGTTTTTGCTCCGGTATTGAGAATTATTCCAGACATTTAAGCGGTACCGCAGCAGGGGAGCCCCCCATGACGCTGATGGATTACTTTGGGGATGATTTCCTCATTATCATAGATGAGTCCCATATGACTGTGCCCCAGATTGGTGCTATGTACGCGGGAGACCGGTCCCGTAAGACGACTCTGGTGGACTATGGCTTCCGACTGCCCTCGGCGTTGGACAACCGTCCCTTGAATTTTGGAGAGTTTGAACAGCATATTGACCAGCTGCTGTTCGTGTCTGCCACACCTGCCAAGTATGAGGAGGAGCATGAGTTGCTCCGGGCAGAGCAGATTATCCGTCCCACGGGTCTTTTAGACCCCCAGGTGGATGTACGCCCTGTGGAGGGACAGATTGATGATTTGATTGCCCAGGTGAAACGGGAGATTGATAAGCATAATAAAGTATTGGTAACCACTCTGACCAAGCGGATGGCAGAGGATTTGACAGACTATATGAAGGAAGTGGGTATCCGGGTGAAATACCTGCATTCGGATATTGATACCCTGGAGCGTGCACAGATTATCAGGGATATGCGACTGGATGTATTTGACGTGCTGGTGGGTATTAATCTGCTCCGAGAGGGTCTGGATATTCCGGAGATTTCCCTGGTGGCTATATTGGATGCGGACAAGGAAGGCTTCCTGCGTAGCAGTACTTCTCTGATACAGACCATTGGTCGTGCGGCCCGTAATGCAGAGGGCCGGGTAGTGATGTATGCGGATATGATTACGGATTCCATGCGTACTGCTTTGGAGGAGACCAATCGTCGTCGTGAGCTTCAGATGAAGTACAATGAAGCGCATGGCATTACCCCTCAGACTATCAAGAAGGCAGTACGTGATCTGATTAGTATTTCCAAGGTCATTGCCCAGGAGGAAGTACGCTTCGAAAAAGACCCGGAGTCCATGAGTATCCGGGAATTGGAGAAGCTGATTGCGGACGTACAGAAAAAGATGCAGAAGGCTGCAGCAGATTTGAACTTCGAGGCTGCGGCAGAGCTGCGTGACAAGATGCTGGAATTAAAGACCAAGCTAAATGAGATTCGGGATGATAAATAGCCGATAGCGTATGTTTGTCCGGTCGATATTTTGGGAGAAAGGACGCCGCAGATGCGGTAAAAGTGAGGAATTATGGAAGAAGTCAAAAAAATGCGTCCCCGGGAGTATATCAAAATCCGTGGAGCACAGGAACATAATTTAAAGAATATTGATATTGATATTCCCAGAAATGAATTGGTAGTTCTGACAGGCATGTCAGGTTCTGGCAAGTCCTCTCTGGCTTTTGATACTATTTATGCGGAAGGGCAGCGACGCTATATGGAATCCCTGTCCTCCTATGCCCGTATGTTTCTGGGGCAGATGGAGAAGCCCAATGTGGAGAAAATAGAGGGACTATCTCCGGCCATTTCCATTGACCAGAAATCCACCAATCGGAACCCCCGTTCTACGGTGGGTACCGTGACGGAGATTTATGATTATTTCCGACTGCTTTATGCCCGTATCGGTATCCCCCATTGTCCTGAGTGCGGCAGAGTCATTGCCAAGCAGACGGTGGACCAGATGGTGGACCAGATTATGGAGCTGGGTGAGGGTACCCGTATCCAGCTGCTGGCTCCGGTAGTCAGAGGCCGTAAGGGAGAGCATGCTAAGGTGCTGGAACGTGCCAAGAGAAGCGGTTATGTGCGTGTACGCATTGACGGCAATTTATATGAATTGTCTGAGGAGATTTCCTTGGAAAAAAATATTAAGCATAATATAGAAATTGTGGTAGACCGTTTGGTGGTAAAGGACGGTATCCGGCGTCGTCTGGCAGATTCCATTGAGAATGTATTGGATTTGGCAGAGGGCTTATTAATTGTGGATATTATTGGCGGAGATCCCATGAATTTCAGCCAGAGCTTTTCCTGTCCTGATTGCGGTATCAGCATCAGTGAGGTGGAGCCCCGTAGCTTTTCCTTTAACAATCCCTTTGGTGCCTGCCCTGTGTGCGTGGGTCTGGGCTACAAGATGGAATTTGATGTGGACCTGATGATTCCGGATAAGCGTCTCAGCATCAATGAGGGTGCCATAACCGTCATGGGTTGGCAGTCCTGTAATGCCAAGGGCAGCTTTACCAATGCGATTCTGCTGGCACTGTGTAAGGAATATGGATTTGATTTGGATACACCTTTCCAGGATTATCCTCAGAAGGTACAGGATGTGCTGATTCACGGTACCAATGGTAAGACTGTGGATGTATACTATGAGGGACAGCGAGGCAAGGGTGTGTATCCCGTAGCCTTTGAGGGCCTAATCCTGAATGTACAGCGTAAGTACCGGGAGACCTTTTCTGAGACCTCCAAGGCAGAGTATGAGACCTATATGCGTATTACTCCCTGTAATGAGTGTAAGGGTATGCGTCTGAAGAGAGAGTCCCTGGCAGTGACAGTATGCGATAAAAATATTCATGAGATTACTTATATGTCCATCGGCAATTTGTATGGTTATCTGCAGACCATGGAATTAACTAAGCAACAGCATTTAATCGGGGACCAGATTTTGAAGGAAATCAGAGCCAGAGTGGGCTTCCTCACGAACGTGGGTCTGGATTATTTGTCCCTGTCCCGGGCTACCGGTACTCTGTCCGGCGGTGAAGCTCAGCGTATCAGACTGGCTACCCAGATTGGTTCCGGTCTGGTAGGGGTATGTTATATTTTGGATGAGCCCAGTATTGGTCTCCACCAGAGAGACAATGATAAATTGCTGGCTGCCTTAAAAGACTTGAGGGACCTGGGGAATACCCTGATTGTGGTAGAACATGATGAGGATACCATGTTGGCAGCAGATTATATTGTGGATATTGGCCCTGCCGCAGGCTCTCACGGTGGAGAAGTCGTTGCCTGTGGTACTGCGCAGGAGATTATGCAGGTGGAAGAATCCATTACAGGTCAGTACTTAAGCGGTAAGAAGAGTATCCCTGTGCCTGCTAGCCGCAGGAAACCTTCCGGTTATATGAAGGTATTGGGTGCCCAGGAAAACAATCTGAAAAATATTGATGTAAAAATTCCACTGGGCGTGATGACCTGCGTT
>JAFUKS010000198.1 GCA_017473445.1 Lachnospiraceae bacterium | reverse complement strand
TAACAATGCAAAAATCTGTTCTCTCTGCTCACGCTTTCCCATAACAGTATCCTATCTATCTTTCTTATCCTTTTTCATATTCATTGCCACAATGCGTACATTCACATCAGAGCAGGTAAGTCCGGTCATATTCTCCAGGGCATTCTTAACCTTGGACTGAACCTTTGCACAAAGAGCAGGAATATTAATACCATACTCTACAGTGATAGCTACACCCACGCTTACGTTGTTCTCCAATACTTCCACACGCACACCGCGTCTTAAATACTTTTTATTTACTCTACCGGTCAACTCTCCGGGTAAAATACCGCCAATGGTGCTCACGCCATCTACCTCTGCGGTCGCCAGCGCTGCAATCATCATCACTACCTCATCTGCTATCTGCACCATACCCTGGTCATCGTCTCCGCATAACACAACTGTGCTCTTCTCTAATTCCTTTTCCATATCAGGTTCCTCCTGCACAAATATATAGTAAGTATAACACATTTCTTATGAATTTGTCATTATATATTCTCGGCTGAAATCCATTATCATTGGCATACCTGCCGAATCCATCCGATGACCCCATCCGGGAGACGCTCTTCCATAGGCGTACCATCATCAAACATCAAATTAGCATGCATGGGATTGACCAGACAATGCTGTCCCATTTCCACGCCAAAATTAATGGATGCAATGCCACCGTCCCCATTATAGGCCCATTTAGGTAAAAACAAAAAACAATTTTTCATGGTCTCCAATTTGGGAATATGGGGTTTTATTTGCTCTTCAAATCCAATAAATTCATCATGACGGCAGGTGGCAAAAAATAGCTGCACACCCGTCTCTTCCATACGGTCCAACACTTCATATTCCGGCACACTTCCGCCCACCGGTACACAGGCATCAAATAAGTCCCAGGCTCCGGCAATTACCTTATAAGTCATTCTGGCACCTGCAGAATTACCAAACACAAATTTCTTGCCAATATTAGGGGTCCGCTCTTTCACAAATTTACGTACCAAAGCAATCACCGGTTCCACATATTCCTCCGACCATGTGCCGCTCACGCTTCCGTCCTCTTCCCGCTTTTCATTGGCAAGAGGAATCAGCACATAAGCCCCACCCAGTTTCTTTTGATACGCAGGAGAGGCATACAATTCTCCGCCGGAATAATTGATGCAAATATCTCCCTCCAAGGCATTGGATTTTCCATGAAGGAACATCAGCAAAGGATACTGCTTGTCTGCAGGGTAACCATGCTTGGTAGGATCATAAAAATAATACACCATATCCCCCTTTGTTTTGCAGGGAAATACTTTCTTCTCATACAAATGAAAGTACTCTCCCACCTGATAGGTGGCCGAATAGCTGATAAACTCATCCTCGGTCATTTCAGACGCCCATGGCGGTGTCATTGGTTGCTCCATACTACTTCCTCCTATGCTGATGTCCATGCTCAAAACCATTAATTCTTGCTGAATTCCGTTAATATCAAACCTTTATTTCTATCCAGTGTCATTCCGACACTCCATGCATTGACAAATAATAACAAGGGATTTCCCTTCATATCCTTGACCTTCTTCATATCGGAGGTACCTACCAGCTTGGACAAATCCACTTCGTCTTTATTTTCAATCCAGCGGATATGCTCATAGGGCAGGGGCTCCAGGCGAATATCAACATTGTATTCATTCTCCAGACGGTACTTCAGTACATCAAACTGCAATACGCCCACCACGCCTACGATGATTTCCTCCAGACCTGTATTAAACTCCTGGAATATCTGAATGGCACCTTCCTGGGCAATCTGTTCGATACCCTTTACGAACTGCTTACGCTTCATGGTATCCAGCTGACGTACCCGGGCAAAATGCTCCGGTGCAAAGGTAGGAATACCCTCGTACTGGAATTTCTCCTTGGGCATACAAAAGGTATCTCCGATGGAGAAAATACCCGGGTCAAAGACACCGATAATATCCCCTGCATAGGCTTCCGTTAAAATCTTACGCTCATCTGCCATAATCTGCTGGGGCTGAGACAGTCTCATGACTTTATTTCCCTGTACATGGCGTACTTCCATGTTGGCGTCAAATTTACCGGAACAGATACGCATAAATGCAATTCTGTCACGATGGGCCTTGTTCATATTGGCCTGAATTTTAAATACAAAGGCACTAAAATCCTTTTCTGCAGGCTCAATAAGCCCTACATCCGCTCTTCTGGGAAGAGGAGTGGTGGTCATATTCAGGAAATGCTTCAGGAAAATCTCTACACCAAAATTGGTAAGTGCGGAACCGAAACAAACCGGGGTCAATTCTCCGGCTCTTACCTGTTCCAAATCAAATTCTGCAGATGCCCCATCCAGCAATTCAATCTCATCCAACAATTTGGAAGCTGCCGCATCTCCAATCACCTCACGCAAATGGGCCTCATCCTTTATGGGAATCTCTGTGGCAATACCTTCCTTAGTACCCTTCTCTGTATCGGAATAAGCAATGACACACTTGCTTTCACGATCATATACTCCCTTAAATTCCTTACCGGAACCGATGGGCCAGTTAATGGGACAAGTGGCGATACCCAATTCCTTCTCAATATCATCCAGCAGCTCAAAGGTATCATTGGCATCCCGATCCAGCTTATTGATAAAGGTAAAAATAGGAATCTTTCTCATGACACAGACCTTAAACAGCTTTCTGGTCTGAGCCTCCACACCCTTGGAAGCGTCGATAACCATTACCGCAGAATCCGCTGCCATCAGAGTACGATAGGTATCCTCGGAGAAATCCTGATGTCCCGGTGTATCCAATATATTAATGCAATATCCGTCATACTCAAACTGCAATACGGAAGAGGTTACAGAAATACCTCTCTCCTTTTCTATCTGCATCCAGTCAGAAACCGCATGACGGGCAGTGGCTTTTCCCTTTACACTACCTGCCAGATTAATCGCACCGCCATATAACAGAAACTTCTCTGTCAGAGTATTTTTACCCGCGTCAGGATGGGATATAATCGCAAAAGTACGACGACGATTTATTTCTTCTGTATAATTACTCACTTCTATTTCCTCCAAATCAACGCATTCTATAAAGCCTGCGGTATTATTTCTTCTAAAGCATACCCTCACCGGGAAATGCCGCAGTGATACCGAAGTATTGTAACACAGTAGCACCTATATCTGCAAAGGTTTTTCTTGTTCCCAGATTAATTGGTGCAATTTCCGGTCCATACATAATAAACGGTGTATATTCTCTGGTATGATCGGTGGTCGCCATATATGCCGGGTCACAGCCGTGATCTGCTGTCAGCATCAGGATATCATCCTCTCTCATACCGGCCATAATCTCAGGTAATTTCTCATCAAAATAAGTCAAAGCCTTGGCATACCCGTCCACATCCCGGCGATGTCCGTACAGAGAATCATAGTCCACCAGATTCACAAAGCACAGGCCCTCAAAATCCTTCTTCAGATATTCCAGGGTCTTTTCAATTCCTTCCGGATTCCCGGAGGTATAGGTATACTCGGTAATGCCCTTTCCTGCAAAAATATCATTGATTTTGCCCACACCAATTACTGCCTTTCCCTGCTCCTTCAGCTGGTCCAGCATGGTCACTGCCGGAGGTTCCAATGAAAAATCATGACGATTGGAGGTTCTGGTGAACTGACCGCTGCAGGGTCCCACAAAGGGTCTGGCGATGACTCTGCCCACACCGTGCTCACCCTGTAATATCTCCCGGGCAATGCGGCAATACTCATAGAGCTGCTCCACCGGCACTACCTCCTCATGGGCAGCAATCTGGAACACACTGTCTGCGGAAGTGTACACAATCAAATCTCCGGTGGCCATATGCCGCTCCCCATACTCCTGAATTACCTGCGTACCGGAATAGGGCAGATTACATAATACGCCCCGTCCGGTTCTACGACTGAATTCATCCAGCACTTCCTTAGGAAACCCTTCCGGATAGGTGGGGAGTGGTTTTGGGGAACAAATACCTGCAATCTCCCAATGTCCAATGGTTGTGTCCTTACCACTGGATGCCTCCGTCATTCTGGCTATGGTAGCCAGCGGTCGGGATACCCTTTCCCCCACTGTAACACCATCAATATTAAAAAGTCCCAGTTTGCCCAGATTCGGCAAATGAAAATAAGGACTTTGGGAACAACTTCCCAGGGTATTGACATTCACATCCCCATAAGAAGCTGCATCCTCCATCCCTCCGATTCCGAAGCTATCCAGTACAATCAAAAAAATTCTTACCATGTATTTTCTCATGCTTACGACTTATGCCGTGACTTACAATTTTTACCATAGTACATATTATCACATTTTTATATAAATTTATACCGCAATTTCTATCTCTTAATTCACTACCGTGCTGATAATAATATTTTCCGGTGCAATTTCTGCTTTTCTCTTTACAATATCCTCAATCTGGGCTCTTTGTACATCGGTCAACTCTGTGGTATTTACCACCACATCTGCCGCATCCCCGTTAATACTTACAATTACATCCGTAAAACCTTTGGCTTCCAGTAAAAGCTCTGCTGCCAGCTCCTTTTCTGCAATTTCAGTCATCTGTACCATATTATCTACAGCTGCCTGTTTCTGGGTATCCGTAAGTCCTTCGCTATTAATGATATCTAACAAGGTTTCCTTATTCTTTGCTCTGGTCTGCTCCTTTAAAAGCTTGGCTTCAGACAAAATAGCTCCACCACCTCCTGCAATATTATCCGTTCCCGTATAAACTGCCTCTCCTGGAATCTCTCCGGTACTTTCCCCATTATCGGTTAATGTAGGAACATCAATTACAGTAATATCATCAGACAAATAATTTTCTGTAATTACCACACCGTCCCCGTCCAGACTTTCAATATCCTGTAAGCCTGCACTGAGCAAATCTTCGTCAGAAAGATCGGATGCCCCCGTCATCTCTGCCATATCACCCAGCTGTATGTACTCCTCACCTAAATTGTTGCCTGCAAATTGCAGATAGCCCGCAATGGCAAGCATAATTGCCAAAGCAGTAATCATTAATTGATTTTTTTTCAATAAGCTTTTCACTATTGTCTCCCTCTTCCTTATATTGTCCGGCCCTTGCCTTTTCTAGTTCATTCTATGAGCAGTGGAATAGATATATTCATTGGAATGTGACATGCAATTTTATTCTAATCTGACGATTTTTACTTTATGGGCTTCTATTCCAAAAAGCACCTGTACCAGCTCACTGATTTGCTTGCTGATATTGCCGGTTCCGGCCCCCTTGGCTGCTACCACCACCCCCTCTACCTCCGGATAGA
Organism: Lachnospiraceae bacterium; assembly: GCA_017473445.1. Classification (GTDB taxonomy): domain Bacteria; phylum Bacillota; class Clostridia; order Lachnospirales; family Lachnospiraceae; genus Acetatifactor. The sequence goes on along the minus strand of JAFUKS010000198.1, from coordinate 5,177 downwards.
TGGTTTTGATACAAATAGGACTATCCTCCCCATCCCTGGTAATCAGCACCGTATTCTCCTGGGAGTCCTGCTGCAGCACGTACCTGCTGCCCCCTGCGGAATCTGTTTCCCTTGTTTCAGACAGATTGCCGTTACTTTCCTTATCCAGCAGCAATTCCTGGGAGGCCTTCAAGGTAATCATGACACGGGCTTCTCCCACCCCTTCCATTACCTCCAGCAGCTCCAACAGACGCTGCTCCATCTCCCTTTCATAATCCATGCTGACCCCACCGGCATTTCCCCGGGCAGAGCTTTCCTGATAAGTGGTGTCCTCATGGGATATCCCTACAAAATCCACCTTTTCCCGGGTAGTATTCTGTTTTTCCTCCGTATCCGGCTTTTCTCCCACAGGCAAGGAAATCACCAGTAATAAGACTCCTACCAGCACCAAAATGAGAAGCTGATCCTTTTTCAACCACTTTTCCTTGAACTGCATCCACTTTTCCCTATCCATAATTACTCCCCGATTCTGATTTTTTCCATAGATTCTATCCGAATCATCACTGTTTCTACTTCCTCTGCGTTGGAGCCTTCCTGTTCCTGAGTGGTCTCACAAGTCTCTGATGCCACTTCTCCTTCCGCTTCTGCCAAATATTCCCGGGCATGCTCCTCCACCTCCCGTTCCCAAATGGCATCTATCTGCTCCTCATAGCCACCTACAGTTTTCCATTCCCTTCCCCATGTGCTGTCCAGCTGTTCCCACATCTCATATGCAAAGTCCTGTAAGCTCTCACTCTTTCCCAGAGTTACTACCAAAATCGGCTGCAAGAGCTGAATCAAAACCATCATGCTGAGCAAAAGCTTTAAATACTTTGCATAGGCATTACTGGGGCTGAAATGTATGACGGCCTGGGCACATATAATAAAAATTCCCATGACCACAATCTTTTCCTGCATAATGCCTCCTATCCGTAATTACCATTGGCCATAGCCAATATGGTAATCACAATTACAAACAGGAACATGGCTGTAGCTGTCAGCTGCAGGGTCAAAGAAAAAGCATCCCCTGCCTTGTTCACACAGGCTGTTAACCTCTTATCACTGATAATTCCCATAAATGCTGCCGCTCCCTTTACCGCCGCCATAGTCAGCAAAATCTTAAGTAAGGGGATGGCACATAAAGCAAACAACAGCACCACCAGCACCACCCCCAGTCCGTTTTTTATCACTGCTGCCGACCCCAAGAGCACCTCCACAATACTCCTGGTGGCATTTCCTACTCCGGGCAAGGCAGACACGGCCTTTTCCAACACAGAATTTTTCACATTATCAACTGCAGGTGTGATGACTGCCTGGAATATCCCCAGCCCGGTAACAATCCCCATGGCACTCTTCAGCAAAAAACCAAGCACCTTCTTTAACAAAGAAATCAGCAGATTAAGTTTTTCTTCCATCCAGATACCATTCACCATTACAAGCAGAAAATAGCTTTGAATCAAGGGCAGTACCAACGCAAGCAACAGTTTTTCCACCAAAAAAATAATAATCATTAAAAAAGCAGAAAAGGCTCCCACCGTGGCCGCCCCCGTGGATACTCCCACTGCAATCATATAGGTAGGTAACAGCAGCTTTACAAATAAAATAATCTGCTCTACCGTCTCCCGGGATACCTGTCCGATTTGCATAAAGGATTGAAACAGCATAATGGTCAATAGCAAATAGGTAAGATAAAAACTGATATCCGCCACCTGATGTTTGTCAAAAATCTGTACAAAAAATCCCAGAATTGCTGAAACAATCCCCAATATCAGCAGCCACACAAAAATATTTCTGGCTCCTACCAGCTGTGCCACCCACTGATTCCATAAGCCCTGTGCCAGATATCCCAAGGTCTCCGGCAGATTCCCCTCCCAGATATAATCCAGCAATACCTCCAAGGAAATCCGACTCTCAGGAAACAGCGATTGGATTCCCTGCTGAAAATCCTCCAACCGATACTCCTCCCAGAGCATGTCCATATCCATCCTGTCACACCTCCCTATATCAGACTGTAAATCTGCTCTATTACAGCAAGTAAAATGGGGAGACCGGATAATAACACCGTAACCTTCCCCATAATCTCAATCTGTCCGGCTACTGTTCCATATCCTGCATCCTTACAGATACCTGAACAAAATTCGCAGATATAGGTAATCCCCACCACCTTTAGCAAAATGGACAAATAGTAGTGAGCATCCCCCAAATATCCCTGCAACCGGTCATATAACAGGATCATGCTTTGAATCCGGTCAATACAAAAAGCAAATATCAAAACACTGCATACAATACCGATGCACAGCGCAAATTCCGGCTTATGGGATTTGAACTGTAATGCCAGCAATACACCAAACACCCCGATAAAACCAATTTTAACAATATCCGGCATAGTCCATCCTCCCTATAATGAAAAAAGTGTTTGCACTGTTTCAAAAAGCTCATATATGTAAGGCACAATCCATGACAGCACCACAATCAGTCCTGCCAGACTAATCAGAAAGGCATGCTCCTCCCGTCCACTGTGCTTCAGCACCTGACTCAATATGGTCACCAGAATCCCCACAGCTGCAATTTTAAAAATCAGACTCACTTCCATATCCACTCCTTACGCCCACCACAGGCCTATATCAATACAATTACCAGTAGCAGACCACCCATCATTCCCAGGCTTACCGCCAACCGGCCGCCGCTTTTTTCCTGACTTTCCTGCAGCAGGATACTGCTGTGGAGTCTGTCATAGCTTTCTTGTAACAGCTTTAGCTGTAATTGTCCGTCCTGTACCCCTTCATGCTCTGCAAACCATAAAAAGGCTTCCACATCCTCCGGTAGCAGAGGCAGCTTTGATAAGCACTGTCTCATACCGGTTATAAATAGCGTGAAAAAGCCCTCACCGTTCTGTACTCCCGACCGCTCATAAATATCTGAAAGGCCGGAGGAAATGGGTTCCGGCATAGAACCGGACAGCTTACGGCAGCATTCCGGCAAGGTTGCTCTGCCAAAGCGAATTTCACTCATCAGCATGGTTAAAAGATTCCGCAACTGGCGCATATAGTATAGTCGCCTGCCCAACTGCTCCTTATAGTAGAGCCCCATCCCTAAGCAGCCTGTTAATATAAATGCTCCGCCCAGTAATCTGTGCATCCTTCTTCTCCTCCACCTGAATGATAAATCCCGGAACCCCCTGCTGCTTTGCCAGGACCACAAATACCTCAAAGCATCGATGTAGCTCCTGCCAAAGCTCCTTGGCTTGCAAATCCTCCATACCGCTGCCATGAATAGTTGCCAATACGCTGATGCCACAGGTAGCTCCATAGCCCACAGCCTGCAAGTCCTCCTGACCTCCGATTTCATCTACCGCAATTACCTCAGGAGCCATGGAACGAATCAACATCATCAGCCCCATGCCCTTGGGACAAGCATCCAGTACATCCGTACGTATTCCTAACTGATGCTGCGCCATTCCCATATGGCAGGCCCCAATCTCACCACGCTCGTCCACCACCCCCACTGTCCTTCCGGCTCCATAGCTGTTTCCATCGGAAATTTGTCGTATCAAATCCCGCAGCAATGTGGTCTTCCCACACCCGGGAGGGGATATAATCAATATATTTTGTACCCGTCCATCCCTGTATACATAGGGTAGGATTCTATCCGCTGCTCCGGGTATCTCATGCGCAATTCGGATATGAAGAGCCGAAATATTTTTCAACGTATGTACCATACCTTGTCCATCCGTAACTGCCTGTCCCACCATACCAATACGATGTCCCCCCGGGACAGTCAGAAAGCCCTGGCGAATTTCTTCCTCATAGGCATAGGGCGAATAGTCACAGTTATGCAGCAGAATACTTTGCACCTCGTTCTGACTAATACACCTGGCATCCGTAACGCTGTTAGTGACCTCTCCCTTTTTGTCCACAAAATATTCCTGCCCCTTTATCCGCAGTGCAATAGGCTGTCCCGCCCGCAGGCGAATCTCCGAAAGCTCCGGCTGCCTTATACTTAGCTTTTCCCAAAAGCCTCTCTCCTCTCCGGGAAATAACTCTGTCAATCTATGGGTCATTACTCTTTCCTTCCTCTTGTCCAACCTTGTCCTCTCTCAAAATATATGAAGCAATGAAAAAAATATTCCTGCACCTTCTGCCTTTGTAAAAAAGAATTTACTTCAATCTTTCTCCATTTGTGGTATACTGTACCCGTAGACAAAAAGCAATGAAAGGAACATAGCTCATGCATATTATCATTGTAGGTTGCGGCAAGGTCGGTCAAACCCTTGTAGAACAGCTTAGTGGCGAAAACCACCATATTGTGGTCATCGATGAACGAGAAGAAAAAGTCAGACAGATTACAGACGAACTGGATGCCAAAGGAATCGTAGGTAATGGAGTCAGCAACCTGATATTACAGGAAGCGGACATTGCCCATGCAGACCTTTTAATTGCTGTTACAGGATCCGATGAACAAAATCTACTATCCTGTGTCATTGCAAAGAAAGCCGGACATTGTAAAACCATTGCCCGGGTCCGTAACCCCATATATTTTAACGAAATCCCTTTCCTACGCAAGGAACTGGGACTATCCATGATTATTAATCCGGAACTGACCAGTGCCAATGAAATTGCACGTATTTTCCAGTTCCCCTCTGCGGTAAAGATTGATACCTTTTCCAAGGGACGTATTGAACTGTTACACTTTATCGTAACCCCGGACTGTCTGCTGAACAATTACCAGCTGTTGCACATCCGTTCCACCCTAAAATGTGATGTATTGGTGTGCATGGTTACCAGAGGCGACGAACTGATTATCCCTCGCGGTAATTTTGTATTTCAGGAAGGAGACGTGGTTGCTATTGTATCCACTCCTGCCATTGCCCAGCAGTTTTTCAAGAAAATCGGTATCAATACCCATCCCATAAACAATGCCATGCTGATAGGGGGAGATACTATTACCTACTATTTAGCCAAACGATTACTGGCAGCAGGTATTTCTACCAAAATCATTGAACCCAATCTGGCCCGTTGTGAAGAGCTTAGTGAGTTATTACCCACTGCCACCATTATCTGTGGTGATGCCACGGACCAGAAACTCCTGCTACAGGAGGGCATCTCCTCCGTGGACGGCTTTGCTGCTCTTACCGGACTGGATGAAGAAAACATCATGCT
>JAFUKS010000197.1 GCA_017473445.1 Lachnospiraceae bacterium | reverse complement strand
TATGTGGAGGAGCAGCTGCGCAAGGAATATACTACCAAGGAGACCCGTCTGTTTGGCAGAAATAGTGCCAGCTCTTTTGTATTTTGCAGAATTTTGCGTGAGGATGCAGGAAAGACTCTGGCCATTGAACTGACCAGTGATTCGTAGTATGCCGGATTTTTAAATGCGGTGTACATAGGTGACAAATTTGATATTGCCAGAGAAATGGTTCGGGAATGTACCCTGGTGCTGCTGGTATCTCTTTATATGCTGATTTTGAGTACCATAGCTATTTTGATTGGTTGCATTTTGCGGGTGGGATATAATACCAGCGTGGATATCACTTATCTGGGACTGGGAACTCTGGCACTGTCCATTGCAATGCTTTCTGAGTCCAGAATACGACAGTTTTTCCTGCCTAATGCTTCGGTAGCATCCCATGTGGGCTTTTTGCTTACCATGCTGGTTCCTTATCCCTTCATAGTGTATATGAATCGGATACAGAAGAACCGTTATAAAAAAATTTATGAAATACTCTCCTGGATTATCATAGGTAATTTCGCGTTGAGTAATCTGTTGGAAATGCTGGACCTTTGGAATTTGGAGGATTCCGTGACGATTTCCTATGTGCTGATTGTGGTCATGGTACTGCTTATGGGGATTACCATTATTTGGGATATGATAAAAGGCCGTGCCCGTGAATATGGTGAGCTTTTGGTAGGTTTCATAGCCATGATTGTGGTGGCACTCTGGGAGACTTACCTGAACTTCGTTCCCCAATCTTCTTTGCACGGCGGGATTGCACTTAGCTTTGGATTGATTATCCTTCTGTTTGTGGCCGGCTTCAAAGCAGCCAGGGATATTTTGTCCATGGAAAACGAGAAAAAGGTGGCTATTTTAGCCAGCGAAACCAAGGCACAGTTTATTGCCAATATGTCCCATGAAATCCGTACTCCTATCAATACCATTATCGGTATGAATGAGATGATTTTACGAGAAAATCAGAATGAAGAAGTGGCAGAGTATGCAGAAAATGTGCAGAATGCCAGCAAGCTGTTACTGGGACTAATCAATGATATTCTGGATTTCTCCAAGATTGAAGCAGGTAAAATGGACATTTTGAACGAGAAGTATCATTTGTCAGGTATGCTTTCGGATGTGATTAAGGGCACGCGGATGAAAGCAGATATGAAGGGATTGGTATTGCAGGTACAGGTGGATGAGAAGCTGCCTTCTGTTTTGCGGGGAGATGAAATCCGAATCCGTCAAATACTGAATAATCTGTTGTCAAATGCCGTGAAATATACCAAGGAGGGGACTATTTCACTTACCGTGCAGGGTGTTTATGAACAGGAGCAGTTCTGTTTGCAGATGCAGGTGGAAGATACGGGTATGGGAATTAAGACCCAGGATTTACATAAGCTGTTCACCAGTTTCCAGAGATTGGAGGAGAAAAAGAACCGCTTTATAGAGGGAACCGGACTGGGACTGAATATTACCAAACAGCTGGTAGAGCTTATGGGCGGCAGCATAGCGGTAAACAGCGAATACGGCAAGGGATCCTGCTTCCTGGTGACAATACCCCAGAGGGTGGAGGATGCTACCCCTATGGGAAATCCGGAGGAGGCACGCCGGAGAGAGCTTGCAGGAAAGACTGAAAAAGCAGAGTGCTTCCGTGCTCCATGGGCGAAGCTACTGGTGGTAGATGACAATAATATGAATCTGGCAGTGGTGAAAGCACTGTTGAAAAGAACAGAGGTACAGCTGACGTTGGCCCATGGTGGCGGAGAATGTCTGGAACTATGCAAAAAAGAGAAGTTTGATTTGATTTTAATGGACCATATGATGCCAGCGCCCGATGGTATCGAAACCCTGCATTTGCTGAGGGAAGACGAGAGTAGTCCCAATCAGGATACAGCGGTAATTGTATTAACGGCCAATGCCATTGCCGGTGCGGCGGAGCGATATATGGCGGAGGGCTTCGGGGACTATTTGTCCAAACCAATTGTAGCAGAGGAGTTAGAAGACATGCTTAGAAGATTCTTGAAAAGTAAGAAACAGGAACAAGAAATGATTACCAAGGATAACCCCCTATTGCAGGTGGACAAGACAGTGGGACTGGAATATTGCGGTAATGATGAGGAAATTTACCGGGATGTGTTGGAAGAATTTTATGCCCAGGGTGAAGAATATCTGGAGAAATTACATCGGTATTATGAAGTGAAAGATTGGCCCAATTATCGGATTATTGTGCATGCATTAAAAAATAATGCCATGACCATCGGTGCGGTGGCAATGTCCGCCAAAGCCAAGGAGCTGGAGATGGCTTCCGCAGCAGCAGATGAAGCTATACTTCTGGCAGAATGTGAAGGCTTCTATAGAGCTTATGAGACATTTATAAAGGAGAGATAAAGAGAAACGGACAGTATTTTTACTGTCCATTTCTTTTTGCCAGATATTTTTGGAAGCCATCCTTCAGAGAGGTGGCGGGTAGGGGAACGCCTGCCCGACGTAGTTTGGATAAATCATAAATGCGATGACATAAGTGACCGGCATATTCCGGATGAGCCTGCAGGTAGCCTGTAAGGGGAACTTCCCGGATACGGACCGGCGTACCCAGAAGCTCGCCGATAATTTCATAGTAGCGTTTATTTTCCACCGCTTCCGGTCCTCCGATGCAGAAGACTTGCTGATGGGTCAGAGGCTTCTCTACGCAGTCCAGCATTGCCTTGGCCAAGTCATCCACATAGATGGGTTGGGTCAGATAGATGCCGCCACCTACCAGATGCAGTTCTTCCCCACGGTCAATGAGGTCAAGGAGTGTGTCCTGACGGCTATGCTCCGGGAAGCATCCAAGAAGAAATCCGGGGCCGTAAATATGTCCGGGACGGAAGATGGTAGTTTGCAGGGACCATGTATTCTCAGCAAAGCTACTTAGAAAAACGTGTTCCATGCGACGTTTGTTGCCGGCATAACTGCATTCTTTAGGTGTACCGGTTTCTTCGATGAAAATTCCTTCCTCTGACTGGGGGGTCCGTTTGTGTTCCGGGTCATAGACAGAGTCGGTGGAAATCACCACCAGACGATTGGTATATCGTGAAACTACTTCCAGGTCCTGATGGGCATGGTCTTCATTCATGCAGATACAATCAAATACCACATCCCAAGTAAGGTGTAGGGATGCCAGGGCAGCTGCAAAGCTTTTCGGAGCATTTCTGTCCGCTGTAATGGGATGTATTCCCTGGGGAAGGGGACGTTTGCCACGGGTGAGAGCCCAAACCTCGTATTCTTGCTGTGCCATCACTGCCAGCCTGCCGCTTAGACCACCGCTGCCACCGATAATAAGTGCTTTTTTCTTCATAGGGAACCTCCGTAAAACCAAATGCCTGCTACGCAGTCGCTTGGTCTCTGATGCGTAGACTCGCAAACCCGCACTATCGTGCTTATTGTCTGCTACGCAGACTGTTTGCTCGTTATCGCGTAGAAAACCAAATGCCTGCTACGCAGTCGCTTGTTTTTCTATACGCGTAGTATATCATAGAAGTGTGAAAGTAGGAATGGATTTGGGAAAGAGAGTATTGTGTAAGTAAGAAAGATGTATTAGAATAGGAAATGGGATTAGTAAAACGTTATACTAAATTGGAGGTATTACAATGGCAATGAAGGAAAGACCCTCTGTCAGTGTATTGGCAGACGGAGGAAAGTATTGGGAGCATGAGTATGAAAAGTTTTATCTGAAGGCGTACATACCTGCCACAGAGATTGACGGGCAGGTAAATAATTATACCTTCCGGGCGCCGCTTTTGCTGGTATTTGAAGAGAACAGACAAAGCAAAGAGGAGGCAATTTCCTTTGCCAATGAGAGCGGTTTGGCAGATATTGCTTCTGCAGCGGACGCAAGTGTGCTCTTTGTGTATCCCACCAATGAGGGTGGCTGGGAGAAGGCTACTGAGGAATTATATCAGGCTGTGATTGCAGAGGTGAAGATGGACCCCTGCTATGAGGATGGTATTGTAGCTTTGACCAATTTCTTTACCCGGGAATTTCAGGGATATTTTATCCGTGGTGCTAAGTTTAGGGCAGATATCTATAGTTATGGTGCTTCCGCAGACTATGTGGCAAGGTATTTGCTAAAGACAGTAGAGGGCGATTTCCTCTGGGGACCCGGTGAAATTACCCCCGCTATGTGTTCCATGGAGCGTCTTAGTGTGATTCCTGTTCCTGAGCGAAAGGATATCGGTATCCTGAGCGTGGGGAATTCAGCTGAGGTGAATGAAGCATTTAGGGATTGCACCAATCTGTTAATAAAGGATATTGCAGACTACTGTGTTGATTTCAAATCTTTTGTACGGAAATTTAAAATGTGGTGCGGCAATATGGAGATGGAGCCTGATTTTGAGGCTATGCATATGACCGAAGAGGCCGGCAGTGTAGTGGTAAAGACCGATGCCAACCATCTGGGTGCATTTAAGGGTACTACCGAGCATAAAGTGGGATACTTTGCTTATTATAACGATGATTTGTTTGACAAGGGTCCGGCACCCTTGCTGATGGGCTTCCATGGGGGCGGAGATTCTTCCATGTTCCTGACCTTTGTGTCTGGCTGGTATGAAATTGCTCACAGATATGGTTTCTTATATGTGGCAATTGATAATCACCAGAATGTAAATGCCACAGAGGTAATGGAAGTAATTGAGCATATCAAGCAGCGTTACAATGTGGATGAACACCGCATCTATGCCAGCGGTTTCTCTATGGGTAGCGGCAAAACCTGGGATATGTACCAGGAGTACCCGGAAGTATTTGCAGGAGTGGCGCCTGCCAGTGCTCTGTTCCCGGTGAAGGATAATCCCTTCAGCCCGCCCCTGGGTGACAGACTGAACACCACCGTACCGGTGCCCATGTTCTACTCCGGCGGTGAGAATTCCCATCTGCCCGAGCTGCCCTTCCAGGCGCAGTCCGGATTGGAACGCATCCAATATGCAGCAAAGGTAAATCAGTTGAAGGCCAAATTTGATGTGAAATATGAGGACAAAGAAAATTGGGCAAATCCTATTTGGGGCGTATCCGGTGATAGAGTGGAGAAGATTCAGGATGAGACCCGTGGCAGCTGCCTGACCATTCATTACTTCGACAGCGAAGACGGCGTATGCAGGACTGCCTTTGCCAGCGTCAGTGAGCAGGTGCATGAGTGCAGACACCATACCAATGAGCAGGCTTGGAAGTTTATTTCCCGGTTTACCAGATAAGGATTTTTGAAATACAGGTTTAATGACAAAGTGGAAAACCTCCCTTAGAATTGTTTGTAGAAACATTCCAGGGGAGGTTTTTTATCAGTTTTGGGGTGTTTGGGTCCGTTTAATCGGACGGGTGCCATGTTATTCTTAAGATGTAAACAATATTTAAGGAAACCAAAGTGAAAATACTACCGGAGAAAGAGGGATAGAGCTATGGCACTGTACGATTGGAATGGTAACGGAGATAAAAATGATATGACTGATAATTTTATTGAGTATCAGATTTACAAGGATTGTACAAGTAATAGCAGCACGCCAAGAAATTCCGGTAATACATCGGGAAGTGCCTTTTGGATTGTATTTATTGTTGCATACATAGTTTCAGCATTTAGTGAAGGACTTGGCTTTCTGATTATACTGGGATATGGATTGTTGAAATTTTTGGGAGTGTAAGGATTACAAAAGCACAGGAGGATATGGATATGAAATACATAATCGTGGATTTAGAAATGAATTCGGTGGCCGGTGAGTACAGCGAGGAAAGAAAAATTTGCCGTTCTGAAATTATTGAAATCGGTGCAGTCATCATGGATGAGCGTTTTCTGGTACTGGGAGAATTTAAGACTTTAGTAAAGCCCCAGTACAATGCTGAAATTTATAAAAGGTACGAGACACTGACCGGAATCAGTACCCAGATGGTATCCGGAGCCCCCACGTTTGCTACAGCATATGAAATGTTTGTAAACTGGTGCAAAGCCTACGATGATGAATATGAAGTATATGCCTGGAGTGAAAACGATTATAACCAGTTGGTGGCAGAGATGGCTTTGAAAAACTGTGCAAGTGAAGAAAATATGGAGCCACTGAAGCATTGGTTTGATTTCCAGAAAGAGTATACGGAGAAATTGGGATTAGAAAGGATTATGTCCTTGGAAAAAGCGTTGGATTATGCAGGAGTGACTTTTGAAGGCCGGATGCATGACGCATTGTGGGATGCCAAGAATACAGCAGAGCTGTTTGCAATTGTCCGCAATGAAGAAAGATGTAACGCGGTATTGAAAACAGTGATGGAAGTATTAAAACCCAAGAATGTGGGCGGTACTATAGGTGAAATGTTCAATTTTGGAGCATTAATGGCGCAGTTGGCGTAAGGAAGTAGACATTTCTCTTCTGGATAATAGGTACTAAATCGTTGAAAGTATTTGGTTTTAGGAATATAATTAGTTCGAAAAACGAGAGGAGAAGTAGAAATGTACATAATGTTGACGAGTTCGGTTTTGGAGAATGTTGATAGCTATCAAGGAATGATTGCGATACTGGCGGCTGTTTTTGCTGCTGTGGTTGCTTTATGTAAGGGGATTGCAACAATATACACCACAGCAATGGCTAGCCCAATAGAAGTTTCTTTAATGAAAAAGAGTGAGCAGTACAAATATAAGTACTCGAATCTTATAGTTTTGTGGTTCGTTTTTTCGCTTTTGCTAATATATCTTGGATTACTTTCTTTTTGGTCTCAACAAGACAGTTATAGAGAAAAGCAAGAAATTGTAATTGAAAACACCCTCCTGGAAGACGATAACCAACAGTCACCCGAAGCTGTGCAGGGTAATAAGGATAATGTTGAGAGTACTGAGAAGGTAAATAATATAGAGTCTCAAGAAGCGGGAGCAACATCTCCTAATATTAATGATACCTTTTTTGGTATCGGTATTTTGGGAATTACAGTTGTTGGTTTACTTTTGTTGGTGTTATATGCGCTAAGAGGGGTTATATGTATTTGGCAATTTATATCAAGATATACATTGAAAAAAATACTTATAGGTGGTGTGGTAATTGCGGCGATTTTGGGGCTGGGTATATTTCTATTTCTAAGTAGTATTGTATGGTTTAATATACTTTGTGCCCTTGTAACTATTGCTATTTTTGTAATGGTTGTGCTAAAGAACGGAATGGAAAAAGTAATTGAAATACTGAAAATTATAATATATGTATTTATTTTTCTCTTAATGATAAGCGTTAATAATACATATGTATGGTATTTTGACAATCAGGTATCGGGCGGAGTATTTGCAGGAAGAGCAGTCCTGAGTGCCGGGCTTGCACTGATTATTTGTTTGTATATTTTCATAGCAATTAAATTAAATATGAATCCCGGACAGGCCATGGTTGCTGTTTATCATAAAGACTCTAATAAAAAACTATTCCTCTACTTTCGATATAATGATGAATTTTTTGTGGCAGGGGAAGAGGAGCGATTAGAAGCATGCGATGCATACTATTTGCTAAAGATAGAGGATATTATGGGGGAGAGACTGGAAAGAGTGAATGGTGAGTCTTCCGGTTATGTGAAAGTATATGGAGAAAATATAGTATTACAATGTGATGGAAGTTCAGATATTGTTATTAATGATGTTATGCAGAAAGTTACTTCAATGTTACAAACCAATGAGGTGAATGCAGAAGAATATAGCAGGACGAAAATGTATATAAAGCCAAGAGATAAAAAAGTATATTTATCTGTGCCCGGCAACAAGATAGAAAGTGATAAACAATATATTGATTTATAAAGATAAGTGGCTGGGATTGTGATTTAGAGATAGGAATAAGTATATATGAAAATATTTGTAGATGCAGATGCTTGCCCGGTAGTACGAATTGTGGAAAATATTGCAAAGAAGTATCAGGTGCCGGTTATATTGTTATGCGATACGAATCATGTGCTGTCATCTGATTGCAGCGAGGTGCTGATTGTGGGTGCAGGAGCTGATGCAGTGGATTTTAAACTGATAAGTCTATGCCATCAGGGTGATATTGTAGTCACTCAGGATTACGGCGTGGCGGCAATGGCATTGTGGAAGATGGCTTATGCCATCCACCAGTCGGGGAAATGGTATACAGATGAAAATATAAATCAGATGCTGATGGAAAGGCACCTTGCCAAGAAGGCACGAAGAGGCAGTTCCAAGAATCATTTGAAGGGTCCTCGTAAAAGGACTACGGAGGATGACCAAAGATTTGCTGAGAGTTTTGAGAGACTTTTGTGTAAAGCGTTTGTCATAGGAGGAGTATGGAAAAGATGAGCTATTTGATTAAAGACACCACAAAGCAGGAACGTATAGAACTGATTC
>JAFUKS010000196.1 GCA_017473445.1 Lachnospiraceae bacterium | reverse complement strand
TGAACATAAGATCCTCATGTGGTATGTAAATCCAGTATAGGTATGTTTGCATAAAGCACAGGAGTCTTGCCCCTGGCCCCCTTACTACCCTTGGCCTGTATCTGGATGTCCATGTTTCCTGTATCTATTTTCATGTATTTGGATATTACTTTTGCAATATCTCCTTTTATCAGCTCCATAACCTCCGGAGAACAATTTACCCTGTCTGAAATCAACAGAATCTTCAATCGGTCCTTGGCAACCTGGCAGGAGCTTCTTCTTCGAAAAAAACTTCTCATGTTTTACACTCCCTTGCTATGCTTTATGAAAAATTCCGCTCACCTTGGTCCAGAAGGAAAAGCTCCGCTCACCCAAATGATAGGGCACCTCCTGTCCCAGAATCCGCATGACAATATCCTGATAGGCCTTGCCCGCAGGACTGGCACCACCTACCAAAGGAACTCCCTGATTGGTAGATATAACCACATTCTCATCATCCGGTACAATACCAATTAAAGGAATGGATAAAATATCAATCACGTCAGAGGCTGACATCATATCCCCTCTACGTACCATATCCATTCGCAATCTGTTAATAATCAAATCAATCTTTTGAAAACCATTGGCCTCCAAAAGACCTACAATCCGGTCTGCATCCCGAATAGCGGATACTTCCGGTGTAGTCACTACCAGTGCTCTGTCTGCACCTGCAATGGCATTTTGAAATCCCTGCTCAATCCCCGCCGGACAATCCAGAATAATATAATCAAACTGGCTCTTCAGTTCTTCAATGACCTTAATCATCTGTCCGGGACTTACGGCAGACTTGTCCTTTGTCTGGGCAGAGGGTAATAAAAACAGCCCGGGATGTCTTTTATCACGAATCAGTGCCTGTTTTACACGGCAATTTCCATCTACCACATCCACCAGATTATACACAATCCGGCTTTCCAAGCCCATTACCACATCCAGATTCCGCAGTCCGATGTCCGTATCAATGAGACACACCTTGTGGCCCATCTTAGCCAACCCGGTACCCACATTTGCAGAGGTAGTGGTCTTGCCCACGCCTCCCTTTCCTGAAGTAACCACAATCACCTGAGGAGCCTTCTTGTGCTGCTCCTTAAGGCATTCATTTTCAAATAAATCCATAGTCTTCCTCTTTCTGCGTTGCTGCAATATGAAATTGAAGTCTATGGACGCAACGCAGACGATAAACTCTTTATCTACGGTGTGGTCGCCGGGTTTATAATGAACTCAGCAATTCCTTGGTAAGAGGTTCTGTTACAATCCGTTCGTCCTTTATGTAGGCTATCTTCGGTTGAATCTTGGGATGAATCCCCCACTTTGACTGCTTGGTACTTTTATATTTCATGTCGTTTATCATCAGTCTCTCCGGTTCTAATTCCAGGGCCATCACATAAGCCCCTTCTTCACCGTCACTACCAGCATGGGCTTCTCCATAGAGTCCTCCCAATACATAAATGTTCTTCTTAGATACTACCGAACTACCCGGATAAACATCTCCCAGAATCACAATACTGGTTTCTGTTTCCAAAATCTCCCGGTTTTTAAGTGTACCCTTGTAAAAACGTCCTTCACCGGCTGATGCTAAGGCCTGTTCCATTTCACCCAAAGCCCTAAGATACTGACCGTTTTTTTCCTCATCGTGACCAATCAGGCATACAATATTAACGGAGCTATTCTCCTTAATTACCTGTAAAATTTCATCTTCCTGAGCACTGTCCAGCTTACGTCCTTCTATGGACAACACCATGCTGGCATTTTTAAAGAAATTTCTTGCCTCGGAAAATTTAAAGGCCACTTCCTGTGTAATTGTCTGAAAGTCTGCATCCTCTCTTAAAATGAGGCTGAGACCGTTGGGAAAGCTTTTTAAAAGTACTGCATCCTTCATAAATCTACCTACCTTTGCTTCTGTTAGGTTTCATTGGAAATACCACCGTCAGGCGTATCTGCCGTACCGGTAATCAGGTCCTCTTCATCCTCCAGACCATAATAATATTTTACAATATCTCTGGTAGCCTGAGCGGCATAATCAGAAGAGTAACCAAAGGGAATACGTGTAGTGATGGAAATCTCCGGTTTGTCATATGGCGCATAACTGATAAACAACGCATGACTGGGTCTGCTGGAGGTCTGCTCCGCTGTACCCGTTTTCCCCGCCACCTGCACTGATAAATCGGAAAAATATGTCTTGTTTTCTACTACCTGGCGCATGCCCTTTTGAATTGCATCCCAATACTTGTCGGACATCTCAATGGTATTACGCACCTGAGCCTCATTTTGTAAAAGCACATTCCCTTCCGAATCTGCGATTTTATCTAACAATGTCAGATTATAACAGGTCCCCCTGTTGGCAATGGTGGTGGCATATCTGGCCAATCCCACCGTGGTAAAACTGTTGCTGCCCTGCCCAATTGCAGAACGAACCGGGTCCTTGCTGGATACTTCCGGCGAGTATTCTGATATTTCCACACCGGACTTCTCCGTAAGACCAAATAAATCTGCGTACATGTATAGGGTGTTTAATCCAGCATCCTCGCTATAGGAACCGGCTCTGGTAGAGAGTCTGTAACCCAAATCATAGAAATAATAGTTACAGGAATCCCGGATAGCCATTGTCAGATTCTCGTACCCGTGACCCGTTCGTCTCCAGCATCTGGGGGAAGGAGTAATGGTAGTAAAGGTACCCAAGCAATTGATTCTGTCACTTAGCTTGATTTCCCCCTCCAAAAGACCTGCCGTAGCACTAACAATCTTAAAAGTGGAACCCGGCGCTGCCTTATATTGAGTGGCAAAATTCAGCATAGAGCTGGCCTTGTCCACATTCAGCTTGGCAAAATATGCGGGGTCAATGGAATTGGCCATCTTATTATTATCATATCCCGGATAGGATACCATGCATAATACGTCTCCGGAATTTACATCCGTAATTACCACTGACGCATTACAAGGGTCCAAAGCCAACTGACCGGGAGTAATATCCAGCTGATTAATCCGATTCATCATGAAATTATAAGCGTTTAATTTACCGGAGTACAGTGCTTCCTCATCCTCCAAAGGAATTGCCACTTGATTTTGTTCACAAAGCACCAGACAGATATCCCTGCCGCTGATACGGTTATTCAACAGCATATACTTATAAAATTTCTTCTGGGATTAGGTATTGTTATCCAGCATAGTTATAATATAGTCCACCAGCTTATTGTAAATTTCTTGGGAATCAGAATATTTCTCATCCATTTTCAGCTTGGTCACATCTATCCAATTTACAGAAATACAATACTCCAAATACTCCTTTAGACTGATAACCTCTTCCTTGGCCCATGCAATCTGTGTCTTATCATTAGCGTCTACCATGGAAGAAATGATCACACCATTACTGTTTAACTGGGATACAATATTACTTTGATATACCTGATACTCCTTATTCAGTTTTTTATAAGGCTTATTCCCCTCTGTCAACTCGGTACGGAGCTTACTGTACACCTCTTCCTTGTATGCGAGATATTCCTGATATACTTTCTTTTCGTATTCACCTGCATTTTCATCGGTAAACTGCTTCACATCGATAATATTATTATTAATCATTGCATAATACACATCGTAGATAGGAATCAAAATATCAGCACTGGACGCATCCTCGCCGGCCGGTTCATAGGTCTTAATATTTCGGATTTTGCTGGCCAAAAGACCTGCCAGCTTCTGTTCCAAAATATTGTAAACTGCTATTGTCAAATCCTTGTCTATGGTCAGATATACATCATCTCCGGCCTCTGCCTCACGGCGTTCCAGTATCTTCATTACCTTACCGGTGGTATCCACAACCACCTTTTCACTGCCCTTGGTACCCTGAAGGGTGGTCTCAAAGTAGGCTTCTATACCGCTTTTTCCTACCACATCGTTGATATTGTAGGTATCACCGCTTCCGCCGGCCGCCTCCACCTTCGCATTGAGACTGGTCAATTCATCGGATGAAATCTTACCAGTATAGCCCAGTACATGTGCAAAATATTTACTGTCCACATATTTCCGGGCGGTATCCTCTACAATACTGATGCCGGGCAAAATATCAGTATTTTCCATAATTACTGCAACCGTACGGTCACTGATATCCGTAGCCACAATGGTACCAATATATTTCCGATAGGAAGTAAGCTTCATGGCATAACGGATGGTCACCATCTTTAACCAATCTTCCTTACTATATCCCAAACCCGGTACAAAGGAGTCCTTATCGTCCGGATTTTCAAAATTTCCAATGGCAAAGGCCTGAGTAGAATTGCGGCTCAAATGTTCCATTAGAGCCTGGGCCGAGGTGTTTTTCTCATTTTCCTTCAGTTCATCAATTCTGGAATGCCCAAATACATCTGCCAAAAAACGCAAATGAGCCGTACCCGACGAAGAATATTCAAATTCCCCGTCTTCATTCAGAATGATTTTAAAGTCTGTAATCACATTATCGCCATTTTTCTCAATCAGCTGAATTAAAGTATAAATAGTCTCGTTCAACTGTTTGTTTTTGGAACGGCTGGATTCAAATACATCCTCTATTTTTACCGAATATGCCAATTCGTTATAGGCCAGCAAATTACCGTTTTTATCGAATATATTGCCTCTTGAGCTGGAAATATCCCTGGTCTTCTCCGTCTGTAGAATAAAATCCTCCAGATACTCCTGTCCGTGCACAATCTGCAAATCAAAGCAACGATAAATCAGTAAGCCCGCCAACACACAAAAGAATATGGACACCACGGTCACTCTGCTGGTTATGATATTTAAAATACGTTCCTTAATATCATCAAACAAATTTCTGTGCTCTCTTTCTCTCCCCAATTTCTAACCGATTATTTATCAGCAAAATCAAGGGATACAATACGATAGTTACTACAATGGTATAGATGCATTCCGGAATAATAACTCTGGTAAAATAATAAATAAAGTCAAATCTTCCCCGAAGCAGAAATACCAAAAGATAAATCATTAATCCATAGGTCAAATCACTGACCACAATAAGGCAAATGGGAAGCTTGATATCTTCTTTATAAAAAATTCTGGAAAACTTTCCATTCACAAAACCTATATATAAATAAATCAAAGCGTAAAAGCCTAAAATATCCCCGTACAGAACATCTGTCAGCATACCGCAGAAGAAGCCCACCAGCATCCCGGATTCCTCACCTCTCATAAAGCCAAAGGATGCAGTAAGGATAATCAACAGATTCGGGATAATCCCGGCAAAGGAAATGGCGGGAAAAACACTGCTCTGCAACAGGAAACACAAAAATATCAAAAGACCTGTAATGACTTTTCTTAGCATGTCTCCTCCTGTATTACTCTACCTCAACCTGCTGCTTCATATCGGTAATAATCAACACTTCACTAAGATGCTCAAAATCCACCGCCGGAGTGATATATCCGGATTTGGTCAGATTGTTCTTATCTCGCTCAATTGTATGTATATAGCCGATTAAAATATTGGGAAGGTATTTGTCACTGATATTAGATGTAACGACCTTATCTCCCTCCGCCACCTGATCCTGACTGTCAATCAACTGGGCAAAGGTAATTACCCCCTGTGCCATCATCCGCAGGTCGCCGGATACAATCATATTATCCTCGGTAGCCAGAGTCATAGCACTGACATTATTATTGTCGCAAATAATTGCCGTTACTCTGGACCAATTAGGCCCTACCGCACTGATACGGCCCACCAGACCGCCCCCGGCAATCACATTCATATCTGTCTGAATGCCATCAGTGCTTCCCTTATCCAACAGAAAGGTAGAATACCAGTTTCCATTGTCTCTGGAAATAATACGGGCCCCAACCTTATCATAGGCCTCATATTGTTCATCCAGCTCCAAAAGTTCTCTCAGCTTACTAAGTTCATACTTATCCTGCTGCAATAGGGTATTTTGTTCAGTAAGAACAGCCACCTCTTCCTTTAGTCTTTGATTCTCATCCAATAGACTTCTGATTTGAACCAATTCCTGAGAACGACCTCTTAGCCAGGACCCGGCTTTTTCCACACCCTGCTGAAAAGGAATTACACAATATCCCACAACTGTATTTAAGGGCTTATTAATTACACCGGTACCAAAGGTCAAAAGCATCAGTAAGATGCACAGAACCGTTAAAACAAAAAGGAGGAATTTACCCGGTATTGTAAATTTCTCCCCTTTTCTTTTTATTACAGGGCTCATTTACTCATCCCTTCAATTGCATAAGCTATGGATTTATAGTTATCCTCGTTGATAATCTTTGCCAGCCCCTGGGCCACACTGGTCATGGGGTTTTCGGCCACATTTACCTTAAGGCCGGTACCTTCTGCCAGCTTCTGTGCCAGGTGACTTACCTGGGATGCTCCGCCCGTAAGATAAATACCATGCCGATAGATATCCGCAGCAAGCTCGGGAGGAGTGCGCTCCAAAATTACTTTTACATTATCAATAATGGTATTAAAGTGCTCGGTCAGGGAATCACACACCAATTCTGTAGGAATCACACGTTCCACAGGAAGGCCGGTAACAATATCTCGTCCGTATACAACTGCACCCTTACCCTCTTTTTCCAAATCCTTTAAATTGATTTTAACTGTCTCTGCAGTCTTTCCACCAATAATTAATCCATATTCACGACGGATAGCAGAACGAATACTGTCATCAAACTTCATACCGCCTACTTTAATCAAACGGCTCAGCACAATACCGCCCAGGGATAAAATAGAAATCTCTGTGGTTTCATAACCCACATTCACCACGATTACGCCTTGGGAATTCTTTACATCAATGTCCATACCCAAGCCATCTGCTACCGCTTTTTCTACCACCATAATCTTCTTTGCTTTGATATTGGCATCACGGATCAAATCATAAAAAGCTCTTTTTTCAACCTCTGTTACATCGGTGGGTACCGCTATAAAGAAATCTGCCGGTTTATTGCTACCCTTTTGTAAATCATTGATAAAATACTTTACCAAAGTCTCCATATTTTTAATATCTGCAATCACACCATTGGAAAGCGGGAAAGAAATATGAATATTTCCCGGTGCCTTTTCATACATTTCAAAAGCAGAATTACCATAAGCAAACAGGGTATTCTTATTTTCAATGGCAATCATATTCTTTTCCACAAGAATATCATCCTCGTTTTTGCTGTAAATCTTTATATTGTTTGTACCTAAATCAATACCGTATGCATTTATAACCATGGTCTTAGGCCCCTTTCTTTTCTATATGTATGATAGCTCTTTAAAGCTGGAATACCTATTGTCTCCGATAATAATGTGGTCCAAAAGAGGGATGTCCATCTTCTCTCCAAGCTCCTGAATATCCCGGGTCATCTCAATATCTGATGTACTGGGAGTCGGATCTCCGCTGGGATGATTATGAACCAGCATAATATGCACCGCTTTGCACTGCAGTGCCTGTATAAAAATCTCTCTGGGAGAAACCAGAGACATCCTGACACTTCCGTCAGAAATCTTGTATTCTCCCAACAGCTGCCCTTTGGCATCAAGGCATACCAGATAAACACATTCTTTATCCAGATGCCGTAATTTCTCCATGAAATAGGCAGCCACCGTGGCCGGACTGTGAAATTCCAGTCCCTCCTTCGCTCTGGCTCTGCTAATCCGCATGGCCAACTCTGTCAGTGCCTTCAGCTTTACCGCCTTAACCTGACCAATCCCCTTTACAGACATCAAGTCCTCTAAGGATAATTCGTAAAGTCCCAGCAATCCCTACTTGGGATAGGGACAGCGACTAAGCACCTGCTCTGCCAGCTCCACCGCATTGCATTCCTTCGTGCCTGTCCGCAATATAATGGCCAGAAGTTCTGCCTCCGTGAGTCCCTCTGCACCAAAACGCAGAAAACGTTCATAGGGCATCTCCTGATGATTCTTTTTTGCTTTCATCCGTCACCTCAAATCCATGAGACCTTCTCCGACGAATTAGCATCCAATTATCTAATAAATTTGTATACCAAGAGAGATACGATAACGCCTAAAACACTGCAGATGGATATCTGAATTTTAAGTCCAAAGGTCAGAATAATAAATCCCAAATCCAATTCCAAAGGACTACTAAGTCCAAAG
Source organism: Lachnospiraceae bacterium (assembly GCA_017473445.1). Classification (GTDB taxonomy): domain Bacteria; phylum Bacillota; class Clostridia; order Lachnospirales; family Lachnospiraceae; genus Acetatifactor. The sequence continues at coordinate 424 of JAFUKS010000196.1, read as the reverse complement.
GTTTTGCCATAATTCAAAAAACTGCCGTCAAAATAGGTACCGATAAAGCCGCCCAACACAAATCCGATTAAAATCAGAATCAATAATAACCAGTTTATCCTTTTCATTCGTACCAAAACCTCTCTTTTCTACATCATCTAATACTACCATAAAATCGCCATTCTGTATACCGATTTCAATGATTATTTTTCTCTGATTTTCTACAATAACTCCTTATTTCAGTACATCCTCCGACACAATTCCCTTATCTATCAGCGACTGCAAAGAACGAAGAATGCCCACCTTCGCATGCTGCCAGGTGAGGCCTCCCTGAAAATATACCGCATAAGGAGGTTTGATGGGACCATCCGCAGACAATTCAATGGAGGAACCGGATACAAAGGCTCCGGCTGCCATGATTACCTGTGCATCATATCCCGGCATA
>JAFUKS010000195.1 GCA_017473445.1 Lachnospiraceae bacterium | reverse complement strand
CATAATTCGCAAAACCGCCGCTATGCGGCTTTCCTTTTGCTAAATTACTTAACGCTCTCAGCTTCGGAAACCAGCTTCTTCAATGCATCCAGAGCTTCATCGGGCAGCTTATCATAGCCTTCCTTCTTGGTTGAAAAGTCTTCTACTGCCTTCACACGGGTCTTCATAGAGTTAATCAGAGCCTCAACATAAGAAGCATCCTTGAAATCAGGAGTGAAGTCAGCGGTCTTGCCATCCCACTCATTCATGATTTCGATATCAGAGAAGGGTCCCCACTGAACGAACTTATCCTTCTTCTCAACGATGGTCTCTAAGATGCCTAAGGTATCTGCGGGCTTAACCTTGGTTCCCATGAAATCACCGGTATTTACAATGTAGCAAGCTACGTTCTTCTCTTCTACCAGCTTCTTGAACTTCTCATAGTCGTTAACCAGAGGATAGGTTCTGAAAGGATTTGCGTAAGGTACGATACGGATTGCATTTAAGTCGGTACCTGCAGCAACACGCTCTGCGGTAGAAGTCTTGGTAGCCAGAGTAGCACCCATTACAGATGCCAGAGCTGCACCACTCAGCTTCACAACGGGAGGAAGAACAGGGTCCTTCATAATCCAGAAGATAGCGTTTACAGGAGCATCAATCTTGTCTACACGGTTAGGAGACCATAATTTGGACTTGATTGCACGACCGTTACCATTTCTGATATCCTCAGTTACCAGCTGAATCTTGCCATCCTCATCCAGAGTACAAGAACAGTTCTGAGCAGATAACAGGTATGCATTGTCTGCACAACCGGTAGGATAATCTGCGGTCTTATCAAAATAAGTAGGCTCCAAAGCTACGGATGCACAGGTATCGGTATTGATAATGAATGCATCGTCATGAAGCACCTTAATGTCATACTTTCCGCCATGCTTTGCATGGGTCAGGGTGGACTTACCGGATCCGGACAGACCGTATACGGAAGCTACGTACTTGGAACCATCAGCTAAAATGTACTCCTTCTGTCCGCCGTGGCAGGATGCATAACCATTTCTATTTGCAATGGCCCATGCCATGGTCAGAGTACCCTTCTTGTGCTCACCAAAGTACTTCATACCTAAGATAGCTGCACAGTTCTCGTTGGTATCGAAATAGCACAGGGTCAGAGGATCGCTTAAGCAGCTGTAATCCACATCGGGACGGTTGCCGGGAACCCACTGAGGATCGGAGAAGATATAAATATCTGCTTCCTTACCATCGCCAACAGGCTTGGAGTTCTTGTACATCTTTACATATTCATCAGACATATACTGGAAGTTAATCATCCAGTTATACAGTAAGTTCTCTTCTCCTTCGGGAATCAGCAGATGTGCCTTTACCATAAACTCAGGATCCAGACCTACGAAACACTCTGCGTGATACATGGTCTTCCAACGAGTCTCGTAAACAGCGTCCATAACTACCTTATCCAGCTTCTCTGCATCTACACCGGGCTCACCCTTGATACGACGAGCAGTTGCATAACGTCCGGTTACAGCACCATCGTTGAATAATAAAACCTTTGCGTCTTTTTCAAGACCGAACTCTTCTCCTCTTAATACGGGCATATCAGTAACGATAGTTCCGGGGGAGTTCTTTGCTAATTCATAAGCTTCCTTTAAGGTATTTACCTTAACTACATTATTTCCGTAGAACGCAGCCTCGATAATGGAACGAGTCTTGCTGAAGCCTACTTTGCCTGCACCAATTTCACTAATTGGATAATAAGCCTTTGTTGACATATTATGTCCTCCTTAAAATGTATTTCTACCGTATAAACGGTAACTTTAAATCTGTAATACGACCCATGTCATACCTGTCTTTATTATTGCATAAGTACTATAAAAAAGTCAAGAAACGCACTAAAATTAATATTCATTTTATAAATTAGAAATCACACCTTGTTTCTCGCCAAAGCCAGTCTCTTTCTTCCTCGTTCAAATAAGGGCTGACCTTCTCAAAAACTGTGGACTGATAATTCCTGAAAGCTCTTTTTTGAGCCTCTGTCAGCTGTTGCACAACAATCGCCTGCATATCCAGCGGAACCCATGTAAGTGTTTCAAATTTTAAAAATTGACCATAGTCATTCTTTACTCCTTTTTGTACCACCATCACATTTTCAATACGGATTCCGTGACTTCCCTCTATATATATGCCCGGTTCATTGGTAATATCCATGCCTTCTTCTAAAATCGCTTCGGTCTGTCCCTCCAAGAATCTCCAACGCATATTCTGGGGGCCTTCATGTACATTCAGCATATATCCCACGCCATGGCCGGTGCCGCATTTATAATCCAATCCCAGCTCCCAGATAGGCCTTCTGGCCAGAATATCCAGATTTCGTCCGCTACATCCCTGTAGCCATACCGCAGCGGAAAGCTCCAGCATTCCCGCTGCTACGGCTGTATAATGCCGCTTCATTTCTTCTGTCACCGGCCCCAGCACAATGGTTCTGGTCACATCTGTAGTGCCTCCCAGATATTGTCCTCCGGAATCCACCAAAAGCAGTCCCTCCGGCTTTAATACTGCATAGCTTTCAAAAGTAGCTTCATAATGCATCATAGCTCCGTTGGCATTGTAGCCTGCTATGGTAGGGAAGGACAACCCTAAGAATTCCGGAATCTCCCTACGCAGTTTTTCCAAGTAATCGGCTGCTGTAATTTCTGTAATTTCTTCTTTACCAATGTTTTGTTTTAACCAATAAATAAAACGAGTGACTGCCACACTGTCCTTTAGATAAACCTCCCGCATATGGGAAAGCTCCCCGGGATTTTTAACAGCCTTTAATTTCTCTGTAGGATTCTTTTTATCCAAAAGCGTCATCCTGCTTTTCAGCAGACAATACAAGGTAAAATTACAGTATAGAGTATCCACCCACACACTTTTTTCGCCGGAAAGTGCCTCTAAATAGGGAAACACCTCTTCATAATCCTTTACCTGTACCTTATTTTCATGAAAATACTTCATTAGCTCATCTGCCAGAGACTCTCGGGCTATAAAAATCACCAGTTTCTTTTGGGTCACATAGCAATAGCTCATGGCCACCGGATTACATTCCACATCACATCCCCGGATATTCAGAAGCCACATAATATCATCCAGCTTTGTCAAAAAGAGAGCTTCAACCTGCTCACAGGCCATCTGCTCCCGCACTTGCCGCACCTTCTCCTCCAGGCTCACTCCTGCAAGAGACGCCGGTAGCACCTGTACCGGGCCACGGGGAAATTCCGGTCTGTCTCTCCAAATTTTCCGACTCAAATCCTTTGCGTGGGATAGCTTTATTCCCTTAGGTACCAGTTGTTTTTGCAGTTTTATGCCATCCCGGGCAGATACCACACTTCCATCAAACCCCAAAGTCATCCCCTGTTGCATTTGTTTTTCCAAATAGGCCATAATGGTAGGGACATTTTCCTCTCCCATTTTAAACAAATGGATACCCGTACCTTTAAGCTCTGCTTCTGCCTGTATAAAGTATCTGCCGTCGGTCCATAGTCCCGCTCCCTCCTGCCACACCAGCAAAGAGCCATTGGAACCGGAAAAACCGGAAAAATATTGTCGTACCTTAAAATAATCACTGACATATTCTGAATTATGATAGTCGGCAGTGGGAATCAGATAATAATCAATCCCCTGCTCCTGCATCAGTGCCCGAAGGGCCTGTAATCTTTCCTGAATCATACCAAACTCCTATGGCAACGGGCTTACTCCTGCCAATTCCAATTAATATCCCTGGGTCACTTCGCCCTTAAGCAAACCTACTGCTCTGGAAGTACCAATACGATCGCACCCCAATTCAATAAACATTTCCAAATCCTCCAGGGTAGACACCCCGCCTGCAGCCTTCATCTTTACATCGGGACCGATATGTGCCTTAAACAGCTGAATATCTTCTTTTGTAGCTCCTCCGGTACCAAATCCGGTAGAGGTCTTGATATAATCAGCCCCAGCAGCGGTTACCGCTTTACACATAGCGATTTTTTCACCCTCTGTCAGATAGCAGGTCTCAATAATCACCTTTAAGACGTGCGTTCCGCAAGCTTTTTTCAAAATTCGGATTTCTTCTTCTACCTTCTCATAGCATCCGTTTTTTACATCAGAAATATTCACTACCATATCAATTTCATTACATCCGTCTGCAAGAGCCTTCTCCACCTCTGCCACCTTTGCTTCGGTCACACTATAGCCCAAGGGGAAACCTACTACGGTACAAATATTAATCTTATCCCCATAGGTATCATGAATTCTCTTAATATAAGCAGGAGGCACACACACGCTGGCCGTACCATAGGTAATAGCCTCCTCGCATAATACCTGAATATCTTCCCATGTAGCAAATGCCTTTAACTGGGTATGATCCACTTTCTTTAACATTTCTGCTGCTGTCATTTCTCTTCCTCCTTTTGCTGCCCGGGCAAATAACACTTATAAAATCAGTTGACTTTAAAGAAAGGACAATGCCGGTACCGAACCGACATTGTCCCTCATATTACATATTCAGGAAGTCTCTCACTACCTGCTTCATTTCATTTACTTCACACTGCTTATCATGAAGAACGGGAGCGGTACGAATCTCCTCAATGGCATTAGGAACCTTTACATTTGCCAGCTTGGACAGCTCATCTACCAACTCAAAATCACTCATTGCATCATATTTTGCATCAATGGCATTCATTACACTTCTGGTAAACTTGAAGGGACTTGCAGTAGATGCAATCACAGTCTTGGTATTGTCACCGGTCTCCTGCTGATATTTCTTGTATACAGCAGCTGCCACAGCAGTATGGGTATCAATCACATAACCACAATCCTCATAGATCGCCTTGATGATAGCAGCCGTCTCCTGTTCGGTAGCATAATTACCATAGAAATCAGCCAGCTGGGCCTTCATATCATCGGTAATCTCATACTTACCCTGACCGGAAAGTGCAGTCATCAATTCTTTATTCTTAGCAGCATCATTTCCTGCAATACGATAAATTAATCTCTCCAAATTGCTGGAAATCAAAATATCCATAGAAGGAGAACTGGTAAGCATAAACTCTCTGTTCTTATCATAGGTACCGGTGCTGAAGAAATCATATAATACTTTATTGTCATTAGATGCACAAATCAGTTTGCCGATGGGCAGCCCCATGTTCTTTGCATAGAAGGCCGCTAAAATATTACCGAAGTTACCGGTGGGAACTACCACATTGATGGTCTCACCTGCAGTAATCTTCTCTTCCTT
>JAFUKS010000194.1 GCA_017473445.1 Lachnospiraceae bacterium | reverse complement strand
TCTCTGACTTGGTACATAGCTGTACTGCATCATCCAGCCAAATGAGGCTGATACCTCTCTCCTCTTTTGCATATTCCGCTTCCATTTCCTTCAAAATAGCTTTTACTTTGTTGTTATCTATTTCCAGCACACTTGCCAGTCTGCTTACCTCTACAGACTCGCCCATGGTAAACAGAATTCCTTCAATAATGCCACGTGCCTTTAATTCATCCATGCTGTATTCCAAACCTTTCTACGAACTATGTATCGGGACTAGCAAGCCTCAATAAGAATATCATCAAAAATATTCTCCTGACGAATGATAATCTTGCCCACCTTCATCATCTCTAAAATAATCAGGAAGGTAACAATGATTTCCATTTTGCTCTTTTCCTTCTCCAGCAATTTGCGGAAGCTGATGTGCTTATGTTCCCGAATATAAGCTTCTACAAAAAGAGCCTTGGCCTCCATATCGATTTCTTCCTTTTCGATATTGCCATATTTGCTACGGATAGGATCTATCTTGTCTTCCTGCTTTCTAACAATGGTACGAAAAATCTCCTGTAGTTTCACCAAAGTAGTGTCCCCTATCAGTTCCTCATAATTAATGGGCGGTCTGTAAGAAGCCACCTCTTCGGGCAAATTCTGTTCACGAAATAAATTTCTGGCCGCGTCCACCTGACGGTCCTTTAATTCCAGTGACATATATTTGTACATCTTGTATTCCAACAGCTTCTGTACCAGTTCTGCTCTGGGGTCCTCTTCTTCTCCTTCTTCATTGACCTCCAGGGGCAACAGCATCTTGCATTTAATATCAATCAGAGTAGCTGCCATTACCAAAAACTCACTCATAATATTCATATCCTGGCTTTGCATCTGCTTAATATAATCCAGATACTGCTGGGTAATCTCCACAATGGGAATATCGTAAATATCCACTTTATTTTTCTCAATTAAATGAAGCAACAGGTCCAAAGGTCCCTCAAACGCTTCCAACTTAACGGGAATAGCCATAAAAAGCCTGCCTTTCCTCTTTTGATATGGGGCTACTGCACCCTCTTAAAATCAATACAGATTAATTCTCCCGGATTAAACAATCGTACCGGAATGGTATGGGTCCCTAAGCCCCTGCTTAACAGCATACGGCTGTTTCCCTGCCGGAAGGAACCTCCATCATACTTAGGGAAAAAGCTTACATTGGGAGATACCACACCCTTCCCCCAGAAGGGGATACGTACCATTCCTCCATGTACATGCCCGGACAAAACCAAATCCGCTCCCCACGCCGCGTAATTTTCAAAATAATCCGGATGATGTGCCAGCACAATTTTATACTGATTTGCTTCTCCGGCTCCAAGAGTCTCCTCCAGATATTCTGTAGGCATCATAGGACTACGAAACCGCTTATAATACTTCCTGTCAATCTCCAAACCATAAACACATACACCATAATCCTCCAAAACCTTGGAAGTATTTATGAGAGGATAAATCCCCAGTTCCTTCAGCTGTCCCATATAATCTACATACAAATCACCGTATTTTTCCGGATAAAGCCCTGCACGATATTCATGATTTCCATTTCCGTAGTAAACAGGATACTTGGTACTCAATTTTCGCATCAGGTCTATGGCCACCCGGAAATCTGCCCCGGGTTTTGCAGTCAATAAATCTCCGGCCACAAAAATCATTTCCGGTTTCAGGGCTTCAATGGTGCTTATCAATGCTTCATTGTCCTTGCCAAAGCTTTTATTGTGCAAATCTGCCAGTACCACTGCCCTGAAATCCTTTTTCAGCCGTTTATCTTCCACTGTATATGTAATTGTCACAAAGCGATTGGTATCGTAAATCATCAGCCATAACAGCAAAACAATCACTATGACTAAAATCAAAAAAATAATATCCGGCATCCTGGTCCTCTCCTGCATCCAAACCAAACCACACTCAGATTACAGTATACCACAATTCTTCCGTCTACAAAAGGAAAAGTTCCAGAATATCCAGAAAACAATCCAAATAACCGGACCGTTCTACAGTGGATGCATATAAAACAGGCACAGCACCGATTTGTACATCCCCCAAATAATATCGGGCCAACCCTGCCACATCTCCTTCCCGCAAAGGTGCTTCCGCCATCTGTGGCAGTTCTAATTGCTTTGTTACCCTGGACAAATCACTTCCTTTGATGTCCAAATAACGGTATTCTCCCTGGTAACGCAGTTCTACCACATCTTCCTTTCCGTTTTCCACAGGCAACTGCGGCAGCACGTCTTCGTTGGGGTCTACATAAAGCTTACAAAGAGCAAAACCATAATTTAATAACACCTGGGCTTCGGAAAATCTGGTTTTGCTGTCCGGTGCTCCCATAATAACCGCAATCAAATCAATTCCATCCTTGGTAGCGGTAGCTGACAGACAAAACATGGCTTTAGAAGTAAACCCGGTTTTTAATCCTGTAGCATAGGGATATTGTTTTAACAGCTTATTGGTACTACTAAGTCCAAATACCTCCCTGCCCCTGGGGGTCTCGTGGACAATGTCCTCCATCCAGATTCCGGAAAAATTCAATACCTCCGGATAATAATAGGTCAATTCCCTGGACATAATCGCCACATCCTTGGCGGTAGTATAATGGTTATCAGACTCCGTCAATCCACAACAATCCTCAAAGTGTGTATCCACCATTCCCAAGGCCATTGCTTTCTCATTCATTTTCTTAACAAAGGCCTCTTCACTACCTGCAATATGCTCTGCCACAGCCACACTGGCATCATTTCCGGAAGAAACCACAATACATTTTATCATGGTCTCCAGGGTCTGCTGTTCTCCCTGGGCCAGATACACCTGGGAACCACCCATGCTACTGGCATATTCACTGACAATTACCTGATCCGTCAAGGATGCATTCCCCTGTCCGATGGCTTCAAAAGTCAAAAGAAGTGTCATGATTTTAGTAATACTGGCAGGGCTGAGACGTTCCGTGGCATTTTGCTCATAAATCACCTGACCGGTGCTTTCCTCCATTAAAATCACTGATTTGGAAGATAAATCCAAGGAATCTCCCCCGGCCTGCACCGTACTTGCGGGAAACAGGGCCAATACTCCCACCAGAACTGTACACGTCAATGCTATCCGTCTTTGTATTCTTGTTTTTCTTTTTTGCATAAGATGCCCCTATTTTGATTCTTATTACAGAATATGGAAGAAAAACTGCATATATTCCAACATCCCCTTAAACAAAAAGAATGTCCCAGGCATACACCTGGGACATCATTGTTTTAGTTATATTTACGCTTTCTAGCTGCTT
>JAFUKS010000193.1 GCA_017473445.1 Lachnospiraceae bacterium | reverse complement strand
TGTGTTGCCTGAGTTAATCCTAACATTCTGTTAGAGTTCATTGCTGTAAGATTGTGCTGTACTACCATATATTTTCCTCCTTGAAAATGAATGAAAAGTGCATCCTTGCACTAGTTTGTGGGCTCTTTCTCGGGGGTCGCACGTCCCTTTTGATTGATACCCGGTTACAACGGTTCCGGTTAATCGTGCGAATCAACCTTTCCCGTTATGTAAAAAGCGTGAACTTGATAGTCCTACTTGCTTTTCTTACTTTAGTTATCGGAGAGTTTTTCAAATACTTAACCCCTTTCCGATAAATTTTTAGGAAATTTTTCCTATACCCCTACAGTACTACTTTTTACCATCGAAGAACTGGGGCATTACATAATTGGATTTGCTCATGTTTTTGTAATAATCATAAGCCGCCTTAGAGCTCTTTCTACCCTGACGAATCTGGGCACGCTGACCGGCAAAGAAGGCCTCTACCCGAGTTTTATTCCTCTGTTCCTGGGCCTGGATGCTGACACTCATCTCCATTACCTGGGCTATCAGCTCCTGTAAGCGTTTGATTTGCTTGGCATATTTATCACGGTTGCCCTCCAATTCCTTGGAAAGCTTCCGGTACAGAATTTCAAATCCACTGTCCAGCTTGTTCAACTGGTCAATCTGCTTGTCCTTTTTCTCTACCAACGCATCAAAGGCTTCCAAATCCATATCTTCCCGGTCAAGGACCTGTTCCTGCTGGGCACTGTACTCTTGCAGGCGCTGCAGAATCACAATTTTCTTTTCCAGGCTTTCTGCCAGAATATCTAACTGATTCTCCATTAAGCAGTTCCTTTCTCCTTATTCAGACGCATAACCTCTTTCCAGGTATCCCGCATGGAACGCAAATGTGTCAGAACCTCTTCCAATATCTCTGCATCCTTTTTCATATTTGCTTCCACGAGGCGTCTCTCAAGATAAGTATATACCCTGTCAAAGTCCTTTGCAACTTCATATTTCATATCCAGAGTCTGTCTGAAATAATCGATAATCTTCTGCGCCTTAATGATATTGGTATGTGCCTTTTCAATATCCTTATGTTCAATGGCCACAACAGCAATATTGCAAAATTTAATTGCTCCTTCATATAACATCAGTGTAAGCTCCGCCGGGGAAGCGGTAAGAATCTTACTGTTATTATACTGAGCATAGGCGTTAGGCATTGCCATATCATCAACCTCCTATCAAACTGGTAACTGCACTGGCATTGCTCTGCATCTTGGCCATAGCCGTCTCCATCTTGGCAAACTTCGCATACCAGCTATCCTCATAATCATTGAGCTTATCTTCCAGTTCTGCAATTTTCTTGGTATAGTCATCATAATCACTCTGCATCTTTTTATCATCGTATACAGTATAGGATGAACTATAGTCCGTACCCTTCATCAAATCTCCCAGTTTAGAGTACAATTCTCTGGAAAGCTGGGTAAAGAAGCTTACTACCGTATCCGGGTCACTGGCAATCATACCCTTCAGCTTATCCGCATTACCGGAGGTTGCCGCATCATCAGGGTCACCATTGATATGATATGCACTCTTCTCATTTTCTGCAGAAATGAAATAACTGAGTGTCTCAATACCAAAGCTACTCAAATACATCTTTTGCCCATTTACTTCAAAACCGGACATCATTACCTGCTTCATAGCACTGGCCACGGTACTTAAAGTGGAATCTCTACGAAGGAGACCATCTTTAATTTTGGTTTCCCATTCTTCAATAGCCGTCTCGCTCATATCTGCTTTTTCTTCGTCCGTCAACGGATCATATTCCTCAGCAGAATCCGCATTATAAAGCTTGTCCATTTGATTGATTAAAGCATTGTACTCCTTAAAGAAATCTTTAATCATATCATAGATGCCATCTGTATCATCCTGGGTGGTGACCGTAATCTCCTCATTAGGAGCTGTAGTTGCATTCATGGTCATGGTCAATCCATTGATTTCAAAAGTATTGCTATTGGAAGTAAAAATAACACCATTCAGTTCAATCTCTGCATTTTCACCGGAAATCTTGTTTGCTGCAGTGCCCGTTCTGGCATCCAGCTTGGTCAGTATATCCTGTGCTACTGCTACTTCAGCATCTACCGTTGCCTCTATCTCTGCAACCGCTTCTGCACTCAGCTCATATACCGGATTACCGTCCTCGTCCACTACTTCCTGCGGATTGCCCTCCTCATCAGTAGCGGTCCGGGGAATCAGTTTCCCATTTACATCTGCCAGCTCGGTAGCTGTCTTGTCATAGGTTTCTGCCCAGCTCTTTAAGTCTGCATATTTTTCTTCGCCACCTTCGGTAGCTACCAATTCCTCTATCTTGGTTTTGACAGCGTCCATATCTGTCAAATCTACATCCGCAAACTCAGTTTCAAATTTGGCAGCGAGCTCATCCAGCTTTTTCAGGCTTTCAGCCTGTGCATCCTCCAGGGAGCTTCTCTTATCCAATAATGCTTTCCGTTTTGCTTCTATCCGCTGTTCCTTGGTAGCATCGGCACTATCTATCACCTTCTGATAGTATGCCTTTTCATTTGCACCATAGCTACTGATGCCCAATGCATCCAATGCATCCAGACCCGACTCGTTTACGCCTGTCAGGGTAAAATCTCCATCCTTACCGGTGGTCTTGGCACTGATAAAGAATCTTTGATTGGTCTCATCAAAGGAAGCATTTACACCTGCATCCTTCAATTTAGTCACCAATTCATTGATGGTCATACCGTCTGTAATCTTAATATTGGTACTGGTACCATCTCCCTTAGCAACCGCAATTTCACTGCCCACTGCCAATCCCAAGCCGCCATCATCCTTGGATGCTGTCAACACAGAATCAACCTTATAATCAGCGGTATGTCCGGTTACCTTGCCGGAAGCATCCTTGATTTCCGTAATATCCGCACCTGTCAAATAAGCAGATTTGGATAATTTATTAATCTTCAGGCTCTGTACACTATTTACCGCATTTTCGCCGGTAATTACCGTCAGGGCATCCGGATTGGATACCTTTGTGGTCTTTTTCATATATGCGGTAGAAAAACGCAAGTTGCTCAAGGCGCCATTATATAGCTTGGTAATCTGAGAATTCAGATTCTTCCAGGATTCCTGCTTCCACTGCAATTTTTTCTGGGCCTTTACTGCCTCATCCACCTTGGTACGCTTTACTGCTACCAGTTCAGAAATGATTGTCTCTGTGTCCATACCGGACATCAGACCCGATAATCTCATTGCCATGGCTCTACCTCCTATCGTTTTTCATCTACCAGCATTCCTGCAATTTCCCATACCTTAGCAATCATATCCAAGGTCTTTTCGGGAGGAAGCTCCTTAATCACTTCCTTAGAGTCCTTATCTACAATTTTGATGGTTACACGATTGGTGTCCTCGTGAAAACCAAACACTGCCTCAGACTGGGTCATGCTCTTATTCAGCTTCTCCACAGCCTTGCGCAGCTGTTCATTATTTGCCTGTTCCTTGTTCTGGGCGTTGGTACCATTGCCATCTTTGCTTTGTGCATTTTCTACCACCCGAGTAGTCTTATCCACTGGCTCAGCAGCATGGGCCAAAGTAGCCGCACTGGTATCTGCTTTTTCTACCTGAACAGGCTTCTGATTCACCGTCTGTGCCTGCAGACTCATCATACTGTTAATCGGTTCCAATGTCATAAATTCAGCCTCCATTCCAAATACTCTTTACGAGTCACTACGTTTATTTCTTACTCCTCCGTGAGTCGAAATATCGTCTTTCCTCATTGAAAGACAGGGATTTTTTAGTTCTCTGTTAGTTATATCGGACTTTTTTTATGAGAATTTAGAGGGAAGCACATTTTTTTGTGCTTCCCTGCCATAGTTTTCTTTATTTTCTTTAACCAAACAAATCCTTTAATCCCGCAATGCCTTCCAGATTTACGGATTCTTTATTTGCTTCCTGAATCTGCAAATATACTTCCTTACGATATACAGGAACTTCCTTGGGAGCAGAAATACCGATTTTTACCTGATCACCCTTTACCTCCAGGATAGTGACCTCGATATTATTGTTAATTACAATCGCTTCATTTTTCTTTCTTGTTAACGCCAGCATCCTACTCACCTGCCTTTCTGCTCTGTAACAGTTCGTAAATAGGGAATTTCACAGGATACTGTTCGCTATCTACAATAATCTGGCAGCCCTTATGCTCTTCTACATTGATAATGATGGGACCTTGTAAATTTACACTCATGCGGGTCAAATCACTGGGAATGGTAGCAGTTACCAGCACCAGAATATTTTCACCGTTTACATTGCCGATGCAGGCAAGTAATTCGTCTTCCACTTCAGGATCATAGTCCGGCTTTACAACCAGGGGATCCATCACCGGCATTGCAAATCCGGGTTCCTCCACAGACTGCAGGAAACGGATACCTACGCTGGTTCCCTTATCTTCGTCATGTAACAGCGTAAAGTTTTTTAAATCCGGAAATCCGATGATACCATTTTCAAAATGGATAATTTTTTCATCTGCCACCTCGATGGTACCAAAAATTTTTGTCTCAATTCTCATATGCTGCTCCTATTCTGCACCGGTGTGCTTTAAATAAAGTTTAAAAGAGTGTTCTTTAATACCTTGCCTGTAGCCATCAGCGCCGCCTCATAAGTAAGCTCCGCACTACTCAGTTCAATCGCTACTTCCGTAATATCCACATCCTCATTCTCTGATTTCAGAGTTTCGAAGGTAGTCTTCTGATTCTGCATACGGCTCTTGATCAGCGCCAGTTTACTACTGCTGGTACCAATATTGGTCAAGCACAGATTGGTATTATCCAATTCCTTCTGGAAAGTGGTGATACCGCTTTCAAACAATCTCTGGCTCTTATCTCTGGAAAGTGCCAATGCTTTATTGGCGGCATCCAACTGGGTCTGAAGTCTCTTTTTATCTTCTCCGGTAGCATTCTCAGACAAGCCTTCCAGCTCAGCCACTACCTTCTCCAGATCCACAACCTCCTGCATGGTATTAATCAAATCATCCACCTCTCGGCCAATCACATGGCGGAAACATTCATCCGCCGTGGAATTCACCTGTATGGTCTGATTGAAGCCCACGTCATATTCTATAATTTGTGCACTGGGTTCATCCTCCAAATAGGAAGGATTATATTTGATTATTTCACCATTTTCTTCTTTCGCTTCACAGTAAAAATAATGCTCCGGACGAAGGTCCCCTTTCAACCACTCGCTCTTCTGGTAGGTCGCCCGTATTTCCCCCTCATTAGCAGCGGTAGCCGGGTCATCCTTCACCGCCTGCAATGTAGCAAATCTATCAGCTCCCAGCAATATTTCTCCGGTCTCCGGTACGTAAATCAGTGCATCCGGGTCATCTGCTGCCATACTGTAAGGATCCTCATAGGAATGTACCATCTGCATGGTCACACCACTTGCCGCATCCGGCCATGTTACCGTCTTATACTTAATATTACCGGTATTCGGATCTGTCTCCGGCTGTCCGTTTGCCCCAAGCACCTTTTCCTGGAAGGAAACGCTGGGAATATATCCCTCTACACAACCATCATAAGCCAGACGGATACGATGTACATCGATAGCCTTTACATTTTCTTCAGATACATCCAGCTGTTTGTAATTACTGGAAGTAAGATCCAATACCTGCCCCATATTTACATGGGTAGTAGTATCCAAATCTCCCACACCGATTTGTTCCGTAATGGTATATAACTGGCTGCTCTCCTCCGGGAAGCTCAAGGAAGTATTGGTTCTGTATCCGGTAAAAACATAGCGCCCCGCGTAATCCGCATCACCGGTTACATATACTTCATCGGACAATGCTTTCAACTGTTCAATGATAACCTCACGGTCCGAGCTGGTCAGGTCACCGTTGGAGCCCTTGGTACACTGGCCAATCATATTGGTCACTACCTCAGACAGATTCTTCAATGCGTCCTCCGTCACATTCAACCAGCTTTCTGCATCGGGAATATTTTTTGTATAGTACTGGGTGATTTCCGTTACACTACTGCGCAGACGCAGGGCTCTGATTGCCACCACCGGGTCATCGGAGGGTCTGGAAATCTTTTTCTGGGTAGACATCTGGGTACTCAAGGTATCCTGATATACTTTATTGGTATTGATATTGGAAAGATTATTTCTCTGAATGATTTTATTGGTTATTCTCAAAATCTCTTCCTCACTTTCTTCTTACTGCCTAAACTCCTGTCTCCAGAATCAATCTATCGTATATTTCCGTTAATGTGGAAATCATCTTTGATGCCAGATTGTATCCGTTTTGGAACTTCACCAGATTAATGGCTTCTTCATCCTCATCCACACCGGATATAGAAATTCTTTGGTTTTCAATGGTATTGCTGATATCCTTAAAGCTCTGGTGGAACATCTTGGCCCTGCTGGTGTTCAATGCCACATCCGATAAGATACACTGCAAAAATTCAGAAGAGGAAGCTCCTCTAAAGGTCATCATATCCTTATCGGTAGCCAATCTTTGGAAATCCTCCAGCAAATCGTTGGACTCCACACCATCACCCTGTATATACCTGTTGGCCAAAAGTGCTGCATCCAATTCCATTGCGGATAGCACACTGAAATTTTTAGCTGTCAATCGGTAATAACTGTCATCATCATCAGACACTACCACATCCTGGCCACTGTCATATCTGGTTTTGTCCGGGAAATCAAACTGCTCATTATCCGTCGCCCAATCTCCGGTAAATAACATACTGCCCGGATCATTATTGGAATCGTAGCCACTCATGAGCAAATCATTGACCTTCTGGGAAAAGGTACGTACCCATTCATTCATCTGATTCATGTAATAGGGCACACCCTGATATGCAATGGACGAACCAATGGTAGCCACCTTGCCCAACCGGTCATTGGTCAATCTGTTGGCATTCTTGGAATGATCGGATATCACAAAGGTGTAGGTATAAATCTCTTCCTTGGTATTCGGGTCTGTACTCTTTTGGTAGCTCCAGGAGTCATAATAAAATTCCTGATTACCTAAATTAATAATTCCTCCCTGATCGGATAGGTTACATTTATTCAAATCCTGCAAATACTGCCTGTTCACCCGAATAGTTACGGTATCATTGGCACCATTATTGGTAGTCCCCACGCCTACAACATCGCCGATAAAATTCTCACCGTTATTACCGTCACGCATCTGAATCAAGCCTGCCAAGGAACCACTCAAGGATA
>JAFUKS010000192.1 GCA_017473445.1 Lachnospiraceae bacterium | reverse complement strand
GCGGTGTGCATGCTGACTTGGTAAAGCTTGGCGGTATCTATACGGAGCTGTATGAAACCCAGTTTGGCAAAGCGCTGGAAATGGAAGTAGAATAAGTAAAAAAATTTTAAAAAGTACTTGCATATCTGAGATGGATGGTATATACTAAACGAACATCGAAATAAGAGGACATATATTTGAGTAGGCTGACGCTATCAGTCTGCCCAAATGTATGTCCTTTTTTGCGTGCCTAAAAGTGGGAAGTATGCACTTGTGAAAGCAATTAAGGAGTTCCATGACAACTGAATAATATTAAAAAACAGGAGGTACTTACCATGATGTACAAAATCAATGAGAAAGCACACAATCAGCAGCAAATCACTTATGTGCTCTACATGATGATTGGTAGTTATTTTCATAAGAGCATATGCAGTAACAGGGTGCTTGAGACCAAGCTTCTGTTACACTACCGGGAGCTTCCGGCCAAGCGTCAGGAAGAGCTGGAAGAAAAAGTAATTGCAAATATCGAGAAAGAACTAAAAGAAATCCTGCCGGTTCTTTCCGGAATGAATTGCAAGGTATTCATTCGCAAGCAGGAAGGGGATTACCGCATGACCTTTGAGACCGGGTTCGAAGAGGTAACTGCAGTAGTGGATTCCAAGGGAAAATACCGGATACAGGTATTGGAGGAATCCTAAAATTTCCTAACCATGTCCGCAGAATTTGCGGACATGGACAACGGTTTTTCTATGATAGAAATGTACTAATACAAATTTAAATAATAAAAGGAGGAATTGCAGTATGAGAGAGACGACAATGGGAGAAAGAATTTTTGCACCGGAGGTAATCATTTCGAATGATACCCGTCTGACAGGACTGAACAACAATGATTTAATTATCGGAGGCAGCGGTTCCGGTAAAACAGGTGGTTACATTTATAATCTTCTGTTAAATCCCCACGGAAGTATGATTGTTTCCGATACAAAGGGGCTCTTGCACCGTATCTTTTCTAAATATCTAAAGGAAAAGGGGTATAAGGTGCATGTGCTGGATTTTGTGAATCCGGAAAAAAGTATTGCATATAATCCCCTGCAATATATCCGCAGAGATAAAGCGGGAGATCCCAATGAAGCGGATATCGCTAAGCTGGCTAACATTATTATGCCCAAGCTGGATGCAGATGAACCTTTTTGGGAAAAGGCAGCAGCCCGCTATATCAGTATTCTGATAGGATTTGTACTGGAAGATGCTCCTGAAGATGAACAGACCATGACAAGTGTTTGTTTAGTACATCAGCAAATGCGTACCAAGAAAGGCCGTGAGTTCTTTGAAGAGTGGTCAAGAGAGCATCCGGACAGTTTTGCGGCCCGAAAATATCGTCAAATGGCGCAGACCGCAAGTGCCGAGAAAATGTGGAGCTCTATTATGGAGTTTGCCAACCAGGGATTGGATGTTTTTGATTTCAGAGAATACGAACCCATCTGGAGGGAGGCAGACTCCATCGATATTGCCAAGCTGGGACACGAGAAGACAGTTCTTTTCGTAAATAGTTCCGACAACGACACATCCATGCACGTACTAAGTGATTTGTTTAATACGCAAGCGATGCAAGTGCTTTTGGCAGAGGCTGACAAGATGGAGGACGGAAGGCTGCCGGTTCCCTGTCGGTTGATTTTGGACGATTTTGCAGCTGCGGCACGAATTGAGAACTTTGACAACTTAATATCTATTATTCGTTCCCGCGAAATCAGTGTGAGCATTATTATTCAGAGCTTGTCCCAGCTCAATCATATGTACTCTGTGGACCGGGCCAATACGATTTTGAATAATTGTGCACATGTACTGTACTTGGCAGGTAAAGATAAGGCTACCATGCAGTATGTGGCAGATTATTTGAATCAGACGGTACATTCCGTATTAAAGCTACCCAGGGATAAGGCAGTATTTATCGAAGAAGGTGCACAGGCGCGCATTGTTTCCAAACTGATTCCTTATCAGGATAAACCTATCTGTAAGGGGGAATTATCTCCGGGCAGATAAAGGGTACGGGTTACCGGTATTTTATAATAAATAATAAAAGGAGAATGAACTATGCCTAATTTAATTAAAGAAAGTGTAAGAGGACTGGAGTCTTTAACATTAGAGGATTTACTTTTTACAAATAGAGAGATTTTTCTGACCACAGGTGTGGACAGTGATACTGCAAACATGCTGATTAAGCAGTTGATGATTTTGGAAAAACTGGATAGTACCGAAGAAATTACCCTCTATATTAACAGCCCCGGGGGAGAGGTAGTAAGTGGTCTGGCTGTTTATGACTACATACAGTTGATGAAGGCACCGGTGCGGACGGTATGTGTCGGAACTGCAGCCAGTATGGGAGCAATTCTGTTCCTGGCCGGTCAAAAAAGGGAAATGCTGGAACACACACGGTTGATGATTCACGATCCTGCCTACGGCGGGGGTGACATGGCGGGCAAGAAACCCCATGAACTGCAGATGTACGTAGATAAGCTGAAGCAAAGTCAGGAGATTATTGCCGGTATCATAGCAGAGAAGACGGGACGTTCTTTAGAGGAAGTCTATGAGAAAACCCGTGAGGACAGCTATTTCAATGCAACAGAAGCTATGGCGTATGGTCTGGCTACAGGAATTGTAAAGCAGACAAACAGTAATCGGGCATTCCTTTCATAGGAAT
>JAFUKS010000191.1 GCA_017473445.1 Lachnospiraceae bacterium | reverse complement strand
TGGAAGCAGTGGACCTACCGGGCACTGGCTACAGCATTGGTTGTAACCAGCATCCCTATTTCAGGTTTTACTGCAAAGGCTGCAGCGCCGGAAGCGTTGCAGGCACAGTTCGGCACACCTAAAATTGATGGTGTGGTGGACGAGATTTGGGCAAATGCGACAGCTTATGCTATGGAGCAGCCCGATTTGCTGGAAGGAACTTCGGGTACTACCAAGGTAATGTGGGACGATAACGCATTATACATATTATCCGAAGTAGTAGACGGAAATCTGGATAGTACAGCAGGAGATGCTTATCAGCAGGATTCAGTCGAGGTATTTTTGGACGAATTGTATGATAAGGCAACATCCTATCAAAATGATGATGTACATTATCGTGTGAACTATCAAAACGTAAGAAGCACAGATAACGGCGACCCCGGCCGTTTTTATACTGCGGTTTCCACCACGGAGACCGGTTATGTGGTAGAAGCGTGCATTCGTTTTGTAAATGTGACCCCTGTCAACGATATGGAATTGGGATTTGATACGCAGATCAATGCTTGTGCAGGCGGTAGCCGTAGCGGAACATTGAATATTTTTGATTCCACAGGCAATGCCTATGCAGATCCCTCTCTATTGGGCAAATTGGTTTTAGCAGGCAAGGGTGCAGAGAGTACCAGCGGTGCTTTCCCTTACAGTCTGATGACCTATCTGGAGCAGGTGGATGCTATGGAATTGAGCATTTACACGGAGGCTTCTGCGGCTGTTGTGACTGCAAAGGTGGCAGAGGCAAACGCGTTGCTGGCTGGCGGAAGCTATACCCAGGAGCAGGTGGATGCGGCTTATGATGCCATAGGAGCAGCCATTAATGCACTGGATGACGGCAGTGGGTTTACCAGTCCCGCGAATTTGCCGGCATCTGCAGCTATTCCCAATGTGTTGCAGTTTGCTGACGGTTCTGCGGTAACGGCACAGAATTGGGCTGATCGTGCTGCGGAGATTAAGAGTTTATATGATTATTACATGTATGGTCCCATGCCGGACACTTCTGCTGAGACGGTAACCTACAGCATCAGTGAGTTGACCGACAGTACCAAGGAAATCACTTTACCGGACGGTACCAAGACTACCGTGGCAGCACGAACCGGTGATATGACCATTACTGTAAGTAGAGACGGAAAGAGCAGCAGCTTTAAGGTATTGGTTGCATTGCCTACCACCGAAGCCCCCGAAGGTGGTTATCCGGTATTTACAGAGTTAAGTGCGTCTATGAATTTTGGCGGATGGTGGGTTATTCCCGTTAGTATCTCCGACAATTCCTATTATGCAGCCAGCCGTGGATATGCATCCTTTACCTATGATGCAGGAGAAGTGGCTTCTGATGATTCCGGCAGAACCGGAGCATTCTATACCTTATATCCATATGGTAAATCCTGGCAGGAGCAGACCGGTGCTCTGGTAGCATGGGGCTGGGGTATCGGCAAGATACTGGATGCACTGGAAGTAGGTGCTGCAACAGATTTAAATATTAATGCTGAAAATAATATTTTGGGCGGTGTATCCCGCTATGGTAAGGCGACTGCAGTAGCAGGTGCTTATGATGACCGTATTAAGGTAGTGGTTCCTGCTTGTTCCGGTGCCGGCGGTATGGCCATGTACCGTTATCAGTCCCAGGGCAAGACCTATGATTTGTCCGAGTTTGGTTATGTAAATGATGAGGGTACATCTACCCATTTAACCGGTGATAATGAGCATTTGGGCAGCTTGCAGTCCAATGATGAGGGTCACTGGTTTAATGACAATTTCAAGAAGTTTAGTAGTGTGCAGCAGTTCCCTATGGACCAGCATTTCCTGGCATCCCTGGTGGCGGACCCTGACAGATATCTGTTTATTGTAAACGGTGTAGTAGGTGAGGATTGGACCAATCCCGAGGCGATGAGTCTGACCTATGCCGCTGCCAAGGAAGTTTATGATATGCTGGGCATCGGCGACAATATCAACATCAGCGTGCATTTGGAGGGACACTCCATCAATATGTCTGATATGGTGGCATTGCTGGATTACTGTGATGTGAAGCTTTACGGCAAGGCTCCTGCTGATGTGGAGACAGATTTAAGAGATGTAAAAACATCCGTATACCTAAATCAGGACAATTATAACGCAGAAGTATTCGGTCCCTACGTGACCAATGACTTGACCGATGTGGATGAGGAGAGTCTGGTTGGACTGAAATTTGCAGTACCCTGTGAAAGCACCTATGAGGTGATCAAGCAGAAATTACCTGCAACAGTGGATATTTATGTGGATACTATCCGCAGAATCGATGCACCGGTTACCTGGGATGTGGAAAACTGTGGCTATGATGCTACCTCCAAGGAGACCCAGAATCTGACCGTAAACGGTACTGTTTCTTTACCCGCAGGTATTTTGAACCCTGATAATATTTCATTACAGGTACAGGCATCCGTTATTGTAACCAACCTGGTGAGCTATGGTTCCGATATTGTGGACGGAGCAGTGGGTAATGACTATACACAGGCTGAAAGCTATAAGGCAGAGAATATTCTGTCCGCAGATGCACAGTCCATTACTACCGATGACGGAAAGGCTGACATCACCTTTATGTGGGATGAAGCGTTCTTGTATGTAATGGCAGATGTAACGGATTCTGATGTATATACTGCAGCAGGCAAGGGTGAGCAGGAGGATAGCATTTCCCTGACCATTGCAAAGGACCTGACTGTAGGCAAGGATGTAAAGAATTATTGTATTACCGCAGGTGGAGATGCTTATGTGGTAGGTGTGGATACCAGCGGATGGACAGCGGCTAAGACTTATACTGCTGCCGAAGGAGTATATGCGGATGCGGAAAAGACCGATACCGGTTACCGCATTGAAGCATGCTTTACCTGGGAAGAATTGGGCATTACCCCCGGCGAAAACCAGGTAATGGCGATGGAAGCAATTGTAAACAGCTGTAGTACTGCAAAGGAAGGCTGCGATTTTATGAGAGCAGTATCCCTGACTGCATATCCTGAGAATATCGAAACCTACAAATGGTGGGGATTCATGGATGTACAGTACAATGCAGGCTTATATGCAGATGATCTGACTGCATTCTCCCTGGCTACCAAGAAGGTATCCACTGTAGCGGAGGATATCGGCAGATATAGTCTGATTAAATTTGCAGACGCATTTTATGATAATTATGTAAAACCCTTCCCTCTGCAGTCTACCTATGATGCACAGAAGGTAGCAGATGCCAAGAGCTATGCTCTGAGCACGGATGCGACCAAGGAAGGTATTGCTGAGCAGGAGCAGATTTTAAGAACTATGGCAGATACCCTGTCTGCTGAGAACTATGACGGCAAGCTGATGACCCAGCGTGGTACTCCCGTAGTAGATGGTAAGGGAGACGATGCACTGTGGGAGAATGCCTATGTGTACAAGACCAACGTGGCAGCAGACGGACAGTATGCGGAAATCAGAACTCTGTGGGATGATGAAGCTACTTATGCACTGGTAAAGGTGTATGACCCTACCTTTGATGTGACCGGTTCTGATGCCCATACTAAGGACTCTGTAGAATTCTTCTTCCTGACCACAGAAGACTCCGATGCAAATTCCTTCGGAAAGAATGGCGGACAGTGGAGAATCAATCGTGCCAATCAGGTAACCGTTACCTTCGGTATGAATGAGCCTTTCTATGCTAAGGCTACCGAAATGGCTGACGGACAAGGATATATTGTAGAGGCAAGATTGGATTTTGCAGATGATTGGGATATCAGTCATGAGTCTGTGATGAATTTTGATGTAGCTGTAAACCTTTGTGCAAACGGCGGCCGTACCGAGGCGGTGGCTTGGACCTCAGGAGACTGTTATAGCAATCCCAACACTGCGGGAGAGATGGTATACCTGGAGACCAGTGCAGGGGAATCCGTGGTACCTAACGGATATAATCCTTACGCATTGATTAAGGTATTGGATAAGGCCCTGGTAATGAAAGCGGCTGATTACGATGCAGAGGATTTTGCCGCACATTATAATAAGGCATTATTACAGAAGTACTATGATGAAGCGATTGCAGGTAAATTAACTGCAGAGCAGATTGAAAGCTATTATGACAGTGTAATCGAGATGATGTCTAAGATTACTTACGATGGCGTACATAAGTCTGCATTAGGCTTTGAAGCAGATCATAACCTTCCTGATCCCTTTACCATGGCTGATGGTTCTATTGTTCAGACCGAAGAGGATTGGGCAGAAAGACACGAAGAGATTCAGGACTTATATGAGTTCTATATGTACGGTAAGCTGCCTGTGGCAGAGGAGACCGGATTGACCAAGAGCTTTGCAGTGGATGCAGAGGACTCTTCTACCTTTAACATTAATTTAAGCAGAGGAGATGTACAGAAGAGCTTCAGCTTCAAGGTTTATATGCCTGAAGGCACAGCTCCTGAAGGAGGCTGGCCTTATATTATCAATTATGGTGGTAATATAGGTGGTGCTCAGGATGCAGGTTATGCGGTAATTGATTACAACAGCAATGGTGATGTGGCATCTGCTTCCAGCCTGTACACCGGTGTGTTCTATGATTTATATCCTGAATGCAAAGGTGACAACTATGCTATCGGCGTGGGCCATTTGGCAGCCCGTGCATGGGGTGCAGGTCTCATTATCGACTGTATTGAAGCGGGTACCGGTGATTTAAGCAAGCTGGATCCTGCCAAGAGTGCAGTAACCGGATTTAGTTATTTAGGTAAGACCGCTTTGGTAACCGGCGTATTGGAAGAGCGTATTGCAGTGACCAACCCTGCTCATTCCGGTATCGGTGGTGCGGCATTACTGCGTTATACTTCTCAGGGTAAAAAGTACTTAAAGAGCGAATATCCTATGGATATGGATGATGAGTACTTCCTGACCACCAAGACCGAGCCCATCGGTCAGGCACAGGGCCAGGGCGCTTTGTGGGTAAAGAGTATTTTCTCTGACTTTATTGGCAGTGACAGTACACCCTTTGATACCCATATGCTGTTATCCCTGGTAGCACCCAGAGGTTTGTTTGTATCCTCCGGATACTTTGATAACGGTACTGATCCCGAGGGTATGTATGGTGCATATCTGGGAGCCCAGAAGGTATATCAGTTCCTGGATGCAGAGGGTAATATTGTATATGCAGATTTCCCTACTTCCCACGCTACCAGTGATGCGGAGACCCAGGCATTCCTTCAGTATCTGGATTACTATTTCTATGGTACCGAGCTGCCTGATGGATTCCGTGATACAGTATATGATAATTCACCTGACAAGGCAGAATATGATGTTATCAAGGTGCCTGTAAAGCAGACCGATTTGATGAGCAAGGTGGATACCTTGGAAGAGCAGATTGCAGATGCTTCTGCACAAAAGACCCAGACTGCAAATGAGGTTCTGGATATGCTGAAGGAAATGGCTGAGAGTAACCATATGGCAGCCCTCACCAAGGCGGAACTGAGCAGAGCAGAAACCACTGTTGCAATTGCACTGGACATGGATATTGCTTATGCAAAGAGTAGTGAAACTCTGCCTACAGTAGAGCATATGATTGGTGCAGTATTGAACGGTCAGGCGGGAGATACTTTGGCCCTGGCATTAGATACAGTGGCAGCAGGGGACAGACCTGCAATTGATAGCAAGTACAATACCGGTACCGCAGTTGTATTCGACATGAAGCTATTGAAGAATGCCGGTGCAATTCAGCCCGTAGCACCTATCACTGTCCGGATGCAGGTTCCTGCAGGTATTGATAAGAGCAAGGCAATTAAGGTATTGCATTATGCAGCCGGTGCGACCACTCCTGAAGTATTAGAGGTATCTGTAACCGATAATTTAATGGAGTTTGAGGTAGACGGATTCAGTACCTTTGTAGTGGTAAATATGGCAGATGCACCTTCCGGTGGCGGTAATTCCGGTGACAGTGGCTCCGGTAGTGTTGGAGATGCTTCTCAGGGAGGAAATGGTTCTGCTGACCAGAATCAGGGAGCTGCTGCGGATAAGCAGGAAAGCGGTTCCAAGGATAAGCCTCAGAGCGCTGTGGGCAAAGAGCAGGAGGATGCTGAGGTGAAGGAAGAAACTGCAGAGTCTGAAAAGGATGCTGAGAAAGAACCTGTAAAGGAAACTGAAAAAGAGCCTGAGAAGGACGATGCAAAGGATGCTGAAAAGGATTCGGCAAAGGAATCTGAAGTAGCAGATAAGGAATCCGGGGAAGAAAAGACCACCACTGACGCTGGCAATCTCACGGTAGATACTGATGCAGAACAAGGCAATTCCATGATAGTAATTATTATTGTAGTGATTGCAGCGGTAGTTGTGATTGGCGGTGCAATACTTACTCTGAAGGTAAGAAAGGGCAGAGATGAGTAAGGAGTTCTTTCATTGAAAGGCTGTTCTTATAAGATAACGAAGGAATAAATATAGGCGGGTGCAGCTTTTGCTGCATCCGCCTTTTGACTTTTTGCAAGGGCGTCCTATGGTTTTAAAATTGTGTCCGATATTCCCTGGGTGTCATACCGTATTTTTTCTTGAAACTTCTGTTGAAATAGGACGGGCTGTCAAAACCACATTCCATAGCGATGGCCATAATAGAGGAACCGGATGCAAGCAGTAATCTGGCAGCCATGGTCAATCGGTAAAAATTCAAATATTCAATAAAGGAAATTCCCATATTGTTTTTAAAGAATTTCATAAAGTGGGATTGGCTGAAGCCGCATATTTCAGCCATGGTTTCGATGCTTAAAGGTTCTGCATAATGGTTTTCTACATACTTAATAACTGTTTTTAGTTTGTCCAGGGATTTGGGCTTTCTAATTGTGTTATCCGTTACTGACAGATGGGAGCATAGGATGTAAAACAACCGGAACAGGCAACTTTTTAATCCCAGCTCGTAGCCGGGTGGAAATGTTTTACAGATTTCATCTGCGGTGTCTATACAGTGGGCAATCTGGTCATAATAAGTACATGATTCGGAATGGAATACTACCGGTAGTTTTAGGGTCCGTTGTTCCAAAGCTGCAAAATATCGCTCGTAGCAAATATCGTTGTGTGACAGGGTGAGTAGTTCAGTGCCAAATAAGATATTTTCGTATTCCATAGATTGGTCATTCAACTGAGAAAGGGAATGGAGCTGCCCGGGTAGAATGAGTACAATATCTCCAGCAGACACCTGGCGGGATTCCAGGTCTACGGAGATGCAGCCTTGTCCTTTTTTGATATAAATGATTTCCCATTCATTGTGCCAATGAGTGGGGACCGAGGGGAAGTCCAGAGGAATGGTGCATAGATAGGTGATGTATGGGAATCCTTCTCTATGATGCTGTTTCTTTTCTTGATAGTTTTCGTATTGCAAAATGTTCATATGTACCTCTTAATACATAGTTTATGATAGTATTGTGCCATAAAATGCAATAATTCTGCAAGTAAAATGAAGAAAATAATGGCATAATACACATAGATTCATAAGGAGGTGGCTTATGCTGAAAGAATTTTGTGAGAAAAAATATCAAAAGGGTTTGGATAACTGTTCCCATGAGGAGCTTTATGTAGCATTGCTGGAGATGATAAAGCAACAGGCAAAAGAGAGTGCAGTGAAGGATAGTGCATATAACGATAAAAAGAAAGTTTATTATATTTCTGCGGAATTTCTCATTGGCAAACTCTTATCCAACAATCTGATTAATCTGGGAATTTATGATCAGGTCCGGTCGGAGCTGGAGGCGGCCGGAAAGAGCCTGCAGGAGATAGAGGAACTGGAACCGGAACCATCTTTAGGGAACGGTGGCTTGGGCAGGCTTGCAGCATGTTTTCTGGATTCTATGGCCAGCATTGGGATTCCCGGTGATGGGATTGGGCTTAATTATCATTTCGGTCTATTTCGCCAGGTGTTTGAGAATCATTTCCAAAAGGAGACCAAGAATCCATGGATGGAGGAGCATAGTTGGCTGACCCGGACAGGGAAGTCCTATGAGGTGCAGTTCGGTGGATTTTCAGTCCGTTCTGTGCTATACGATGTGGATGTAATCGGTTACGCAAATCGCACCAATAAATTGCATTTATTTGACATTGAATCCATCAATGAAGATTTGGTGCAAGGGGATGGTATTACCTTTGACAAAACAAAGATTTCTGAGAATCTGACCCTATTCCTATACCCGGATGATTCTGATGAAGCGGGCAATCTGCTGCGCATCTACCAGCAGTACTTTATGGTGGCAAATGGGGCGGCAATGATTCTGGAGGAGTGCAGGGCAAGGGGCTCCAATTTCCATAATTTGTATGAGTATGCAGTGGTTCAGATTAATGATACTCATCCTTCCATGATCATCCCGGAATTGATTAGATTGCTGATGGCCGAGGGTATTGCCCGGGAGGAAGCAATAGCTATCGTATCCCGCACTTGTGCCTATACCAATCATACCATTTTGGCAGAGGCGCTGGAGAAGTGGCCGTTGCACTATTTGGAAAAGGTGGTTCCCCAGTTGGTGCCTATTATCAGAGTATTGGATGAGCAGGTTAAGCAGCGTTATCAGGACCCCAGGGTGGCTATTATTGACGGACAGAACCGGGTACACATGGCTCATATGGACATTCATTATGGCTTCAGTGTCAACGGAGTGGCTTATCTGCATACAGAGATTTTGAAAAACAGTGAGTTGCGCCCTTTTTATGAGATATATCCAGAGAAGTTTAATAATAAAACAAACGGCATTACCTTCCGAAGATGGTTGCTTCATTGTAACAGGGACCTGGCGGTCTATGTGGAACAGCTCATTGGGCCCGGGTTTAAAAAGGATGCAGGACAGTTGAAAAAACTGGAAAAATATCTGGATGATGCAAAAGTGCTACAGTGCATGTTGGATATTAAAAATGCGGATAAGCTGTATTTGAAGGAGTATCTGAAAAAGACCCAGAATGTGGAGATAGATGAAAACTCCATCTTTGATATTCAGATTAAGCGTCTTCATGAATATAAGCGTCAGCAGATGAATGCCTTGTATGTGATTTATAAATATCTGGAGATTAAAAAAGGCAATAAACCCACCACACCCATTACGGTCATTTTTGGAGCTAAGGCAGCTCCTGCCTATACCATTGCCAAGGATATTATTCACTTAATATTATGTCTGCAGGAACTGACTTGCAAGGACCCGGAGGCGGCTCCTTACCTGAAGGTGGTTATGGTAGAAAATTATAATGTGACCAAGGCGGAGAAGCTGATTCCCGCCTGTGATATTTCGGAGCAGATATCCCTGGCCTCCAAGGAAGCTTCCGGTACCGGTAATATGAAATTCATGCTAAATGGCGCAGTGACTCTGGGTACTATGGATGGCGCTAATGTAGAAATTGCACAGCTGGTGGGGCCGGAAAATATCTATACTTTTGGTGAAAGTAGTGAGCAGGTCATCGCCCATTACGCCCAGGAGGACTATGTGGCAGTAGATTATTATATCAGGGATGCAGACATCAGACGGTATGTGGATTTTATTATTTCCCCGGAATTATTACGTATCGGAAATGCATCTGTGCTGCTACGACTCCACGGGGAACTGATTCAGAAGGATTGGTTCATGACGCTGTTGGATGTAAAGGATTATATCAGGGTAAAAGAGAGGGCCTTGAAGGATTATGAGGATAGAACAGCCTGGGCCCGTAAAATGCTGGTTAATATTGCCAATGCCGGTTTCTTTTCCTCCGACAGAACCATTGCAGAATATAATAGAGATATTTGGCATTTAGACCAATAAAAAAATCCCCATTGTCGGGCATTTGGTGTGGTAACACGCTAATGTACGATAATGGGGATTATGTATGTCTGTTATATTTGACGACAGCTTTCACGCATCACAATTTTGTGAGGGACGATAATCTTGGTGGAAGCCAGATTGGGATTCTCCATATGATGGATAATCTGCGTGGCGGCTTCTGCTCCTAACTGCATGGAGTTGATATCAATAGAAGTCAGGGGTGGTGAAGTCATCTGTGCAAACAAAGAATTATTAAAGGAGATGATCGATAAATCCTCCGGTACGGTAAGGCCGCACTCTCTACAAGTGCGTTCCAGAGACACTCCCAGAAAATCGTCTGTCACCACAAAGGCGGTGGGACGGTCAGGTCGCTTCAGCAAATCGCTAAGCTCAGGCGGCATCTTTTTCATGGAATCATTGATTTCGAGGGAGTAATCTTCCTGCATCGGAAGTCCATGCTCAAAATGTGCCAGCTGATAGCCATATTTTCGGTCTGAGGAAAAAAGCAAAGCTTTCTCATAACCGATGTAACCGATTCTGCGGTGTCCCAGTTGGTACAAATACTCCGTAGCTTCTTGCCCTGCCAGAATATTGTCGGTATCTACATAAATGGTCTGATTGGCAAACTGGTAAGCCTTACCGATCATAGCGAATAGAAGTCCTTCGCTGTACAGGTAATCGGTGATGGGGTCCTTTTGCTTGGAATAAAGAAGGATGAAGCTGTCCGTTTGTCCGGTGCGTACCATGGAACGGATGACCTGCAACACTTCTTCCTCTGTCTGCCCGGTAATCAGGGTTGTGGTATATTGATGGACATTGCAGTAGCTGTTGATGCCCTGTATCATTTCCAAAAAAAAGGAATTGGCATATATGAATCGTTCTGAAACAGGAAGAATTAAGCCGATGGTCCTTGAATTCTGGGAAGCCAGATTGCTGGCCTGAAAATTGGGCTCATAGCCCAAAGTAGCCATGGCGGCCCGAACCCTTTCCTTGGTTTCTTCACTGATGGAAGGATTATTTTTACAGGTTCTGGATACTGTGGATGGAGAAACGCCTGCCAAAGCAGCAACATCTCGAATAGTAATAGCCAATGTAGTACCTCCTCCAATTGATATACTTCCTTAATTGTAGAAGATAAGATATAAAAAGTCAATGAAGTAATGCAAAAAAACAAGAGAATTGCATGAAGAAAATGCAAACCGTTGCATAAAAATGCATGAAAAACAAGGAAAAGTTTCACAAAAACGTAGGTTTTTTACTGTGAAAAATGTAGAAGTTGAATTAAAAATAGTAAAAAACATTGCAAAATCCATGCAACAGAGCTATATTTAATGCAAACGATTGCATGAGATACAAAGGAGGTGCGAGGTATGGATAGAACTGCCGGGATTTTACTTGCAGTGACCAGTTTGCCATCTGATTATGGTATTGGTTGTTTTTCAAAGAGCGCCTATGAATTTGTGGACTGGTTGAAAGGGGCAGGACAGACCTACTGGCAGATATTACCTTTGGGGCCTACCGGTTACGGGGATTCACCCTATCAGTCCTTTTCTACCTACGCAGGTAATCCCTATTTTATTGATTTGGAAGAGCTGATTGCAGAGGGAGTTCTGGCAAGGGAAGAATGTGACCGGGTTGATTGGGGACAGGATAGAACCAATGTTGATTATGAAAAGCTGTATCGGTCCAGATATGCTTTGCTACGGAAGGCTTACGAGAGAAGTGATATCAGCAACAATCCGGAATATCTCCGTTTTTTGGAAGCTAACAGATGGTGGCTGGCAGATTATGCATTGTTTATGGCGGTGAAAAACCGTTTTGGCGGAAAGCCATGGATGGAATGGGCAGAGGATATCCGCCTGAGATGGTCAGGTGCCATGGAATATTATCAAAGGGAACTGTATTTTGATACAGAGTTTCAATATTATATGCAGTTTGTGTTTTTCAGGCAATGGAACCGGTTAAAATCCTATGCCAATGCACAAGGTATCCGTATTATAGGAGATATTCCCATCTATGTGGCTATGGACAGTGCAGATGTATGGGCCCATCCGGAGTTATTTCAGCTGGATGAGAATAGGCTTCCCATTGCGGTGGCGGGATGTCCTCCCGATGGATTTTCAGCTACCGGTCAGCTATGGGGGAATCCTTTGTATCGCTGGGACTATCACCACAGTACCGGATATCAGTGGTGGATTTCCCGATTGGAATACTGTTTTCGCATGTATGATGTAGTGCGGGTAGACCATTTTCGTGGGTTTGATGAGTATTATGCCATACCTTATGGAGAAGAGACGGCGGTAAACGGTCACTGGGAAAAGGGCCCGGGGATGGATTTGTTTCGTAGTGTGCAAGGGGCACTGGGGGGCGGACAGGTGATTGCAGAAGACCTGGGGTATGTAACTGATTCTGTGCGGCAGTTGGTACAGGACAGTGGTTTCCCGGGGATGAAGGTGCTGGAATTTGCCTTTGACGCCAGGGATACAGGTTGTGCTTCTGATTATCTGCCCCATAATTACCCGGAGCATTGTGTGGTATATACGGGTACTCATGATAATGAGACCATTAGAGGATGGTTTGAAGAGATTACTCCACAGGAGCAGACCTTGGCCAGAGAGTATCTCTGCGACTTTGCCACACCGGTAAAAGCATTACACCAATCCTTTATCAGTCTGGTTATGAGAAGTAAGGCGCAGCTCTGTATCATTCCTTTGCAGGATTATCTGGGGCTTGGTACGGAAGGGCGCATGAACCGTCCCTCCACTGTGGGCCAGAACTGGAAATGGCGTGCTATCGAGGGACAGTTCAGCCAAGAGTTACAGCAAAAGATTTACCAAATGACAAAGCGTTACGGAAGATTAAGCAGACCGTAAGCGAAAGTACCGACGAGGAGGGAAAGGTGATGGAACAGAAATGGTGGCAGGACAAAATTGCATATCAGATTTATCCTAAGAGCTTCCGAGACAGCAATGGGGACGGAATCGGTGATATCCCGGGCATTATAGAAAAGCTGGATTATCTGAAAAGTCTGGGAATCGGTATTTTGTGGATTTCACCGGTGTATGTGTCTCCCTGTGCCGACCAGGGCTATGATATTGCGGATTACTTTCAGATTGATCCCATGTTCGGAACTATGGAGGATATGGAAAGGCTTCTTAAGGAGGCAGAAAAAAGAGATATTAAAATCCTTATGGATCTGGTGGTGAATCACTGCTCCGATGAGCATGAGTGGTTTAGAAAGGCCTGCGCAGACCCGGAAGGGGAATATGGCAAGTACTTCTACTTTGCTAAAAAGGAAAATGGGAAGTTGCCTTGCAACTGGCGTTCCTATTTCGGCGGCTCCGTATGGGAGCCGGTATCCGGGACAGATTGGTATTATCTACATGTATTCCACAAAAAACAGCCGGATTTAAACTGGGAGAACCCCAAACTGCGGGAAGAAATTTACCGGATGATGAATTGGTGGCTGGATAAAGGATTAGGCGGTTTTCGGGTGGATGCTATTATCAATATTAAGAAGCCGTTGCCCTTTAGGGATTATCCTGCGGACCGGGATGATGGGCTGTGTGACATGAGTCAGGTCTTGCAGCATGCCTCCGGTATTGGAGATTTTTTAGGAGAGATGCGGGACCGTACCCTGATTCCCCATGATGCCTTTTTTGTGGGCGAGGTGTTCAATGAGAAGGAAGAGGAACTAAGAGACTTTATGGGGGATAATGGTTACTTTTCTTCCATCTTTGATTTCAGTCAGACAGTGGAGGGTAAATCTTCCAAAGGCTGGTATGCCAATCGTATACCTTCCCCGGAGGAGTATAAGAGGTGCTGCTTCCGAAGTCAGCGTAAGGCTGAGGGCGTTGGATTTTATTCCAATGTAATAGAAAACCACGATGAGCCTCGGGGAGTCAGCTATTATCTGCCTCCCGCAGGCAGACATTCCAAAGGCAAGAAGCTGCTTGCGGCTGAGTATTTCCTGTTACAAGGCATTCCTTTTATTTATCAGGGTCAGGAACTGGGTATGGAGAATATGGTGTATCGCTCCATCGGAGAAATTGATGATGTAAGCAGTCATGCAGAGTATGCAGAGTGTCTTCATGTGGGTATGAGTCCTAAGGAGGCTATTAAGGTGGTGAACCAATACACAAGGGACAATACCCGTACTCCTTTCCAATGGGATGATACAGCCAATGCCGGATTTACTACCGGAATCCCCTGGCTACCGGTGAATCCGAACAATTTGGAAATTAATGCAGCCCGGCAGGAACAGGACCCGGATAGTGTGCTACAGTTTTATCGAAAACTGTCACAGCTACGTAGGGATCCGGAGCTTCGCGACACCTTTGTATACGGGCGTACGGAACCCTTTGGGGAGGAGGAGCAAGGGATTATGGCCTACTTCCGAAAGGGAAAGGAAGAGGATGTTCTGGTGGCAGGAAATTTCACGGAGGGCTTCCGAGAGATTCAGCTTTCCTCACTGCAGGAGAAGCAGAAAGAGCTATTGCTTTCCAATGATGATGTGAAGATGGAAGGAAACACATTAACATTAACACCCTTTCAGGTGGTTGTTTTAAAAATTACAAAATAGAAAAGGAGAAAAAAGATGAAGAAAAAAGTATTGTGTACAATTCTGGGTGCAGTAATGGCACTTAGTACTCTGGCAGGCTGTGGTGCTGCAAATGATAAGGCGAATGATACGGTTGGTAATGTGTATTATATGAATTTCAAGCCGGAGGTAACTGAGGTTTGGGAAGAGATTGCTGAGGTATATACCAAGGAGACCGGTGTAGAGGTAAAGGTAGTGACTGCTGCCGGTGGCAACTATGAATCTACTCTGAAGTCTGAAATTGCGAAAACCAATGCACCTACCCTGTTCCAGATTAATGGCCCCATTGGTTACCAGGCATGGAAGGATTATTGCGCTGATTTAAGTGACACTGAGTTTTATCAGGCGTTGTCCGACAAGGAATTGGCCATTAAAGGAGAAGACGGCGGCGTGTACGGCGTACCTTACACCATTGAGGGCTACGGTATCATTTACAATTTGGAGATTATGAATAAGTATTTTGCAATGAATGGTGCAGTAGTGACCTCTATGGATGAAATTAACAGCTATGCTACCTTGAAGGCTGTGACAGAAGATATGCAGTCCAAGAAAGATGATTTGGGCATTAAGGGTGTATTTGCTTCTACCTCCCTGTTACCCGGTGAGGAGTGGAGATGGCAGACTCATCTGGCAAACCTGCCTGTGAATGCAGAGTATGTGGCTAATGGTGTGTCTGACATGAATGAGATTACTTTCTCTTATGCGGATAACTTTAAAAATATTTTTGATTTATATCTGAACAATTCTACCACAGAGCCCAAGATGCTGGGCAGCAAGGGTGTGAATGACTCCATGGCTGAGTTTGCGCTGGGCCAGTGTGCAATGGTACAGAATGGTAACTGGGCATGGGGCCAGATTGCAGATGTATCCGGCAATGTAGTAAAAGAAGAAAATGTAGGTTTCCTGCCTATCTACATGGGTCTTTCAGGAGAAGAGTCCCAGGGATTGTGTGTAGGTACTGAGAATTACTTCTGTATCAACAGTCAGGCATCTGAGGTGGACCAAAAGGCAACTGCTGATTTTGTATACTGGTTGATTAATTCCGAGACCGGTAAGGACTATATGGTAAACAAACTGGGCAATGTAGCACCCTTCACCACCTTCGCAGATGATGAGAAGCCTTCCGATCCTCTGGCAAAATCCATGCTGGCATCCATGGAAAGCGGTAAGACTGCTATCCCTTGGATTTTCACCACCTTCCCCAGCCAGACCTTTAAGGATAACTTTGGTAGTGCTCTGTTAGAATATGCACAGGGCACCATGGAGTGGTCCGGTGTAGTGGATGTAGTAGTGGAGCAGTGGAAGACTGAGAAGGCGCTGATTGCAGATTAATAGATGATAGAACGGGGGATATCACATGGAAAAGACAATGAAAAAATACTTTCCGGTCTTTGTATTGCCTACGTTAATCGCTTTCTTGATTGCATTTGTAGTACCCTTTGTGGTGGGTTTGTACCTGTCCTTCTGTGAATTTACTACTGTAACAAATGCAGAATTTGTAGGACTGTCCAACTATATTAAGGCATTTTCCAACAAAGACTTTTTGAACGCGTTGCTGTTTACCCTGGGGTTTGCAGCAGTGGCGGTAGTAACAATTAATATATTCGGGTTCCTATTGGCATTGATGCTGACCCAGAAGCTGCCCGGAACCAACCTGTTCCGTACCGTATTTTTTATGCCGAATCTGATTGGCGGTATTGTGCTGGGTTATATTTGGCAGTCCATGATTAATGGTGTTCTGTCCAAATTTGGAGTGACCATGCTATTTGATGCCAAATATGGATTCTGGGGATTGATTATCCTGATGAATTGGCAGATGATTGGTTATATCATGATTATCTATATTGCCGGTTTGCAGAACGTGTCCACAGATGTGTTGGAAGCAGCCAAAATCGATGGAGCAAGTAAGATACAGACATTGTTTCGTATCACCATTCCCATGATTATGCCGTCCATTACCATATGCTTGTTTCTGACCATCTCCAATTCCTTCAAGATGTTCGACCAGAACCTGGCATTGACCGGAGGCGGCCCCTCTAACAAGACCACCATGCTGGCATTGGATATCTATAAGTCCTTCTATGATAAGGTGGGCTTTGAGGGTGTCGGGCAGGCCAAGGCGGTTGTATTCTTTATTATCGTAGCCGGTATTGCTATGGCACAGTT
>JAFUKS010000190.1 GCA_017473445.1 Lachnospiraceae bacterium | reverse complement strand
CTTCTCTGTAATATAAATCAAAGTAGCCTTGACTGGCGGCAACCAAAAAGACCAAGGTACTGATACCGATAAATACGCCCAACCATAGCTTCGATACACTCAAATGACATACCTTCGCAATTGTCATCAACATAAAAAGCGACAGGAACACGCATCCCAGATATGCCAATCGATTGGCCAGCAAAGCCTCTTCCAATGTTTTGGATATAGAAAGGGTAAAGTAACCCAAATTTGCTACAAACACCGAAAAATACAGCCATATAAGCCAATTCTCTTTTTTGCGCATTAATGCACAATAACCACCGGCAAAAAGCAAAGACAACACCGTACATATTCCGTATATAAAAGATATTACCATTGTCTTTTCCATAAGTATCTCCCGAAAAATGCTTTCTCTAAAAATAGTATACCTCATAGAGTTTAAAAATCCCATTGTTTTTTTCTTTTTGTATCAATTTTCACTATCCGTGACCATATTTCCACATTCCCCCTCTAAAATAGAAAACCGCATAGGTAGCCCCTATGCGGTCTTACAATTTCTAATATATTCTGCGACCCTGTTCATCCGCAATACCACTCTTGCGATAGAAATAAGAGTTCACCTGGTCTCGCCACTCCTTGGCATTATGTAATTGACGGTCAAAGCGTCCCCGTACAGTGGCGTACACGCCGCCGTCAATCTTGCCCTCCAGGCTTTCCCAGGCCTTTATCATCTCCTCCACCTGCTCTACGCCCAGAAAATGACTGTCATACCAATGCTGAATCAGCGTCTTGCCACTCTTCAGTTTCCAGGTATAGGGTACATGGTGGAAGAACAACAGCAGTTCCTCAGGACAAGTATTCATATCATTGTACATGGAAGCATTGGGCTCATGATACTGCTGCGCATAGCCAGTACCCTTATCCGTCCGGTCTACACCCATTCCCAGATGATCTGCTCTGTGATAAGTACCCCAACGGGAGTATTCGTAGCCATCCACACTACAGCCATAGTGCTCATGGGGTGTTACCATCCAGCCGATGCCCATGGGAGTGGTATAATTTTCATAAATCTCTCTGGAAGGAAGCAGAATACCCAGAATAGTGTCAATTACTTCCTGCTCACAGGAAATACTCATACGAATCCATTCTTCCGCAATTTCTTCCGCAGAAAGACCGGTCTTATAAGCCAGTCTGGCAAAACCATAGAAATTGGCGGCTGCCAAATCATTACCGGTCCAATTCGTATCATTACCGGTATTACATACTGCTGCAATGCCACAGTTCCTATTTCCAAAGGTTCGACCGCTGATTACATCAGCCACAGTGCCCTTTCCTTCCACACAATAGGTCTGGAAATCCAGAATTTCCTTAAACATGGGAATCAGATAGCACACATCAATCTGATGCCCGGTATACTCCTGTGCCACCTGTACCTCCAGCATCTGGTTGGTCTTCATAAGTCCTCCCAGTAAAGGTGAAATAGGCTCTCGAATCTGAAAATCCATGGGACCATTCTTAATCTGCAAAATTACATTGTCATGATAGTCCCCATCCATCTGGATGAAATTGTCATAGCCGGCTCTTGCACGGTCTGTTTTGTAATCCCTCCAGTCCTGGGTACAGTTATATACAAAGCATCTCCAGATAATAATACCGCCATAAGGCTTTACGATATCTGCCAGCATATTGGCACCATCTGCCTGGGTGCGTCCATAAGTAAAGGGACCGGGTCTGCCCTCAGAATCCGCTTTTACCAGAAAACCACCCAGATTGGGGATGGCATCAAACACCTCTTCCATCTTCAGCTCCCACCAGCTCTGCACTTCCGGGTCCAGAGGGTCCGCACTCTGAGGACCATCCAGCTCCATGGGTGCTGCAAAGTTCAGACTCAGGAAGAACTTAATCCCATATCCTGCGAAAATGTCTGCCACCTTAGCCACTTCATCGAAGTATTTGTCTGTAATCAGCCAGGTAGCACAATTTTTTACATTGACATTGTTGATTACCACCCCGTTGATACCCACACTGGCTACCATACGGGCATAATCTACCGTACGCTCATCTACTACCACCTGATTATTCTCAAAAAAGAAGGATTTACCGGAATAACCACGCTCAATACTGCCGTCCATATTATCCCAGTGATTATACATACGCAAAGGATTATCCGGATTTTCCACCAGACGGATACCGGAAAGCGATTTCTCCATTGCCACCATACGCAATGCATGGAACACACCGTAAAGCAGTCCCTTCTCATCCCGGGCCTCCACAGTCAGACAGCCGTCCTGCTCAGTTAACGCATATCCCTCTGCACAAATGGTATTTTTATCGGTTCTGCGCAGGCATAAACCGGTGGTACCCTGTTCCTCCTGCACCTGCAGTCCCAGCATCCCTGCTGCTCCCATTTTAACTTCTTTCACCGCGTTGGATACAATGGGGTGGGCAAGTTCAAAACCTTCTATCCAAAGTCTTTCGAAATAAATACCATTCCCACAATTCTTTTTCTCGTCATACTTCAGCCAAAGCTGTGTCCATTCCCTTTTCATGATGTAATCTAACCCTTCGTCATTTTATAATTTATATCGGGATGCCTCTTCCTTAGAGCCATCCTATTGTTGCTCGGATTAAGCCAGTTTGGCAGGCACGTTCAAGATAATCTCGGTTACCTTTTCACCGGTCAGCTGTTCACTTCTGCTGTCAGGTGCCTGACCACCAATATATACTTTTACGGTACCGTCTTCAATACGCAATACACCGTCTTCATCATAAAGACCGAAAGCTTCCTTGGGCAGATGCAGCTCTACAACGGTGCTTTCACCTGCTGCCAAGTGCAGCTTCTGAATGCCCTTTAACTGGGCATTGGGAGTACCCTCACGGCATACCTTTACATATACCTGAACAGTCTCACCGCCTGCCATATCTCCGATATTGGTAACCGTTGCGGTAATATCCACACCCTCCTCGGTAACACAGGTGTTATCTACAGCCACATCACTGTATGCAAAGCT
>JAFUKS010000189.1 GCA_017473445.1 Lachnospiraceae bacterium | reverse complement strand
TTATGAAATCTAAAATTATATTTTTACTTTGTACCATCGCCTGCACCTGTTGCCTTGCCGGCTGTTCATCAGAGAAAACTCTCTGCTCCGCATATTCCGTAAGCGAGAACTATTCCTGGCTTGAGGATGCCCGTTCCATCGCCCATGGCTTTGGAGAAATTGATGGTTACACCGTTACCAATTGTCTGGAAGCTTTTGAAAAGAATTATGCTTTGGGGCATCGGTTCTTCGAGGTTGATTTTATGCTGACCTCAGAACAGGTGGCTGTTGCCGGTCATGACTGGTACTCCTTCTATCTTATTACCGGGAGAACCATCCCCGAGTCCGAAATAGCTCCGGCACTCTCCCTGGAAGAATTCCGACAATCCCGTATATATGAAAAATATACCCCATTGACTCTTACCCAAGTCATAGAGCTTATGTCCCTCTATCCCGATATCTATCTCATTACTGATACTAAGGATACCGTAGACCCGATGATTACCGATACTTTCACACAAATCGTAAATGCTGCTACCGAAATCGATCCTACCATACTGGACCGTATCATTCCACAGATTTACAACAATGAAATGTATCATATCATCTATGAGCTTTACCCGTGGAATTCTGTCATATACACCCTCTATAATCAGGGCATGGAATTCTCCTATGATGATGTATTCGACTTTGCTTTTTCCAAGGATATCAAAGTATTTACCACTTTCCCTGCACGTAGTGACCCGGAATTTATAAACAAGGTGCATGCCACAGACGGTTACGTATATATGCACACCTTTAATGACACCGAAACGGTCCGCAATTACATCTATAGTCACGGCATTTGCGGCGTATATACCGACTCATTGGAACCACTGGAAATAGAGCAAACCTTTCATCGTGCCATTGCCAACAAATACGGAAAAATCTTTCTATATTCTGACGCAGAATAAAAAGCCCGCCTAAACAGGCGGGCTTTTCTATTTTTCTTAAATACGGATATCAATATTGGAGCCCACATTAGGATTTACACTCTGCTCCATAGCAGCCGCGTCAATCATCTCTACCAAGCCCTGGCCTAATGCTTCATTGGTATCCATGGCTTTGCTGATTACAGCCACGCCTACCTGGCTCTGTAAATTTGCGGTACTCATAATGCCGGATAATCCTGCAATGTCCATACATACCTCCTTCTGCCCCACGGGGCGGCTCAGCATCGGGGAATGTCCCCTTCCTCAATTACATCATAGCATAAAATACATCCAATGCCAATAGTTTTGTAACTGACCGCCATGTCAATTACTCGTATATCCTACGGATAACCTTGCCGTCTATCTGAATTTGGCGGTTTTTCAGCAGATTACCTACCGCACGCTTGAACTCATTTTTGCTCATGCCTGTCTCCCGCTTAATAATTTCAGGAGAAACCTTATCATTAAAGGGCAATACCCCCTCATAGCTGTCAATAATGGAAAGCAACTCCTGAGCGTCCTTTTCAATCTGCAAATATGCCTTCTCACGAATACTAAGAGTCAGTCTGCCATCCTCCAGCACCTCTGCTACACGGGCTTCAATATCCGTGTTCAGGCGTACCTCGCCATACATTTCCTTCTTGGGAATAAGAGCAGAATAAAGATTATCCACTGCCACAAAAGCACCAAACTGCTCACTAATCTCATATACCCGTCCGGTAACCCGGTCATTCTTTTGATAATGACTGTCATTTCGCAAATACTTGTAAACATTCATGGTCGCACACAGACGATTACTCTTGTCTAAATATAGGGCACACAGCACTCTGTCTCCGGGATGCACACGCAGGGTCTGCTCCTTAAAGGGCAGAAATAAATCCTTCTCCAGACCCCAATCCAGAAACGCTCCCACCTTGCCAATTTGAGCCACTGTCAGTTCTGCCACCTGGCCCATCATTAATCTCGGTTGGGTGGTAGTTGCAATCATTCGATCACTGGAATCCCGATAAAGAAACACCTCCAGCTTATCTCCCACCTGACTATCAGCCGGTACCTGCTTAGCCGGTAACAGCACCCGCTCCTGAGCGGTTTCAAAGGCCGTTGCCAGATACACACCAAAATCTACTTTTTTAACAATTACTAATTCCTGTTTTTCACCTAATCTTAACATATCCACTCTTATTCTGCCGTCCTTACGGCCTCTCCGGAAAACTCTGCAATCACATAAGGCTTTCCGCTTGCATCATTTATTTCTACAATATATTTTTCATCGCTCACCCATACCACCGGATGCAGTACATCATTCAAGAAAGCCTGCTGCCTGTACTCTACCCGTAGCTGCCCTACTTGAAAATCCTCCGGCAGATACTCTGCTGCAATCTGTACAAACTGCCCGTTATTCACATGCTGATTGGTATCCAAATGATGCTTACGTACCGTTATAGGGTCTTGGGAAATACCATTTTCCTTGGGCACCATAATCTTGCGAGGCGCATACTCCATATCCAGCTTGTCTCAGCAGCCGTAAGTATCCATCATCTCCTGAGAGGGTGTGATGGGTCTGCCACTGTCCATGCTGAGCAATGTCCACAAGGAATTACCCTTAGCAATATATTGCCCATTGGTATCTTTCATATAAAAATTTCGGGAACCCATAAACGCCTTGAACTCATAGGGAATGGTGCCTATCTCCACCTGCTCTCCCATGCCGGGATAGCGGTCAATCACAATCTGCCAAGCAGAAAGCACCCATGCCTGCCGAATCTCCTTCATGTAAGCCACACCCACATGTAAATCCTCCGAATGAAAGGTGGTCACATCCTGAAAATAATTCAACAATGCCGGCAGAGTAAGCTTGCCTTCAATATTGGTTTCACTATATCGAATTCTACTTTGAAACTGATACATACTTCAACCTTATCCTTACAGTAATTGATTCACAATCTTATAAATCCCAAATAGAAAAAACAAAAGCATGCCGGGATTACATAACACCCAGGCAAAAGTCTTACCTTTGGGGACGTCGGACTCCTCACGGGGCAGCAGAAACTTTTTGCGATGCAACACCAAAAGCACCAGTCCTGCAATTCCCAAACAAATAATCAATAGGAAAAAGGCTCCAAACATCACCAAGCCCGGGAGATTCTCCATGTAAACGGACATGATCTGTTCTTCACTTGCCCCCACCTGTTCCAGCATCGTAATCACTTCCAGATCAATTTGACGTACCAGCCAGGTACTGGCCACACCGCCCATAAAGTTCGTCAGCATGTGAAGTCCCACGGTATATCTTATTTTTCCGGTGTTTACATAAATAAATGCAAAAAACATTCCCAACAATGTGGTATATACAAACTGGTTCAGATTTCCATGGAACAAACCAAACATAAGGCCGGAAAGCAATACAGCTAACCCTTTGCCATATTTTATGGCACGGTCTACCAGTAGCTTGCGGAAGATATATTCCTCATAGAGAGGTGCACAAATCACCGTAACCAGGAAAATCAATCCCAAATTGGTGTGATCCAAAATAGTCGACACTTGATTTTCCACCGGGCTGCCCTTCAGGGTACCGATAAGAGACGTAAGTAGCAAGCCAATCAGATTGGAACCATACATTAATGGCACACAAATAATATATCCCTGCAAAAAGTGTCCGGGTTTCATGGAATGCGGTGAAGGAGCTTCTCCCGGAATCCGTTTCAGCAACCAAATCAATGCCGGCAATCCCAGCAAATACATGGGGAGCACTGAAAAAATCAATGCCATATTGGAATTTGCCACCAGCTCCGGCTTCCACAGACAAATTTTCTGCATCATAAAATTCAAACCGTAGATAATGGCAATCCCCAGCATAAAAGTAAAGCCTATCAGTGAAAAATGGCCCCGAATCTGTTTATTATCCATCACATCTGCCCCCTTCTAATTGCCATTTTCACGAGGTATCATCTTGTAGATACTAAAATCATAATACATATGCTGAAAGCGGATTGCTTCCTCATAATCATACCGTTCTCCCAGTAGTCCCGGGTCCTTGCCGATAAACCAAAGGTTCCCCGGAATCTCTTCCAATTGCTCCCATTGGGTAAATGCTCCTTCTACAGGAAAGGGATTTTCCTTGGGTAAATTACCGTATATCATATAATCCCGGTCAGGATAGTATACACTCAGCATCAGCGTATGTATGGAAGAAGCCATCATCATATCCTGTTCCTGCAAATTACTTTCCACAAACTCCTCATAAGCAGATAATTCACTGGAGTAATCCAGTTCTACTTCCGCCCGGTATTGCATGAAAAAACAAACAATAGCAATCAACCAAACCACTGCTTTCAATGCCTTACCAAAGATCTGCTGTATCCCCTGAGCAAAAAGCAATGCTACTGCAGCAAAACCAAAAATCACATATCTGCCCATAAAGCTGGGAGCCACGTAACAATTCATATAAGTACCGATACAGGTAGTCACTGCAATGATGATCAGACCTATGACCGCCCCGTATTCCTTTTGCTCCCGCATTCTTTCTATAGCAAAATATCCCAGAAGCAAAAACAGGCCAAGGCCCAGATACATCACCAGGGGAATCGGTGTCTCACTGGTGGAGAACCATTCCTTCGCGTAGGTAGGCAGCACATTCAATCGGGTATCCAAATCAGCCACATACTCCACAGCAGACTCAGTATCTCCCATCCGAT
This sequence comes from Lachnospiraceae bacterium, assembly GCA_017473445.1. Taxonomy (GTDB): domain Bacteria; phylum Bacillota; class Clostridia; order Lachnospirales; family Lachnospiraceae; genus Acetatifactor. The sequence goes on along the minus strand of JAFUKS010000189.1, from coordinate 4,198 downwards.
TCATCAGCTGATTGTAAGTTACCTTCAGCCATGGTGCAAAACATAGGATAACCATAATTCCTGCCGCAAAAAAGCCAACCAGCTTCTTATACTGTTTTTTATATAAAATAGCCAGGAAAAAGACAATGTAAAGCACCAACGTCTCTATCATCTGATAAGTATGGCAATACACACTGCAAACACTGAAAATCCCAAACAATACCCATTGCAATATCCTGCCATTTTCCTCACAGCGATACAATTCCATCGCCATCAGGGCTGTGGCCGTAAAAAAGAAGATACCGCAAAAATACATGCGGGCATTGGTGGCATGGTACATCATCACCGGCATCAAAATCGAAAATGCCATGAAATAGATGGAGGTCTTTTCATCATATAGGCGTTTCATCCAGTATTTTCCCATGAGTAAATAGCCAAATGCAAAAATCAATGAAAATACCTTTAGAGACCAATAATTGGTCCCTCCGCCGCACAAATGATAAAAGCCCTTCAATAAAACATAATAAAAAGGGGAATGTACGTCCTGACCGGTAATCTGAATCAGTTCTCCCAGACTCTTCCTTACAAGAGCTGCCGAATAGGCCTCATCATACCATAGTCCGTTATTAACCGCCAAAATACCCCAAAGAATCAATCCCAGAAAAGGCAAAGCATGCCATACAAGTTTATTTCTTTGCATTTTGCTCATTCTCCCTTCCTTTCCGTCTTACTTAGCTGTCATATCATTTAGAATACGTTCTTTTGAAATATAGGTCAAGCTTTTTCTCAAAACAAAAAAACTCTGAAGCAATCATTCAGAGGTTCAGCAGCGCTACAAGGATTCGAACCTTGAAATGACGGAGTCAGAGTCCGTTGCCTTACCGTTTGGCGATAGCGCTATGTCCTAACGACCTAATCAAATATACAACATTTATTTTGATTTGGCAAGTACTTTTTTTACTTTTTCAATAAAAATCACTTAAATATAAAAATTACAGCTGAAAACAGTTGTTTTATGCTGTCTTTTGTAATACCCAAACAAAATCCCGGCCAACCCTCTGTCAGCCGGGACAAAAACATTCTTAAACCTCAAACAACAGCTCTGCATAGGTGGGCATCGGCCATACATCCCGATCCACCAGTACCTCCAGTGCATCCACAGCCACACGCAGATTGTCCATATCCACATGAACCGCATCTTTATAGTAAAATGCCAAGTCCTTCTGGGTCTTCAGCTGTGCATCCTTATTGATACCGTTCTGCAAATCATGGAATACTTTCTTGCCTCTGGCGGTCTTTTCCTCCAGGGCAGCCAGTTCACCTTTGGCATCTGCCAGCTTCTCACTGATTTGATGCAGGATATCTGCCTGTACACTTGCATCAGCACCGGCTTCACGCACTGCAATTACGGTATCTGCCAAGCTTTTGGTGTATTTAAATACTGCAGGCAGTATCTGCTTCTTCATCATATCAATCATGGTAGAAGCTTCGATATTGATGGTCTTGGTATAGGTCTCGTAAAGAATCTCCTCACGGGATTCCAGCTCTGCTTTGGTGAAAATTCCAAATTTTTCAAAAAGCCTGATGGATTTCTCCGTGGTCAATGTGGAAGTAGCATCCACCATGGATTTCAGATTAGGCAGGCCTCTGCGTTCTGCTTCCTTTACCCATTCCTCGGAATAACCATTTCCATTGAAAATAATTCTCTGGTGCTTGGTCATATATTCCTTAATCAAATCATGTACTGCCATATCAAAATCATCCGCCTGCTCCAGCACATCTGCCGCTTCACAGAAAGCCTCTGCCACAATGGCATTCAATGTGGTGTTGGGACTTCCGATGGAATCGGAGCTACCTACGCTACGGAACTCAAATTTATTACCGGTAAAAGCAAAAGGAGAGGTACGGTTTCTATCCGTAGCATCCTTATCCAAATCTGTCAGAGTAGACACACCGGTCTCCAGCTTTCCGCCGTCAATTAAGTGAGAAGCCTCACCGGTCTCCACCAGCTGCTTCACCACATCCTCCAGCTGCTCACCCAGGAAAATGGAAATAATTGCAGGAGGAGCCTCATTGGCACCCAGACGATGGTCATTCCCTACATCGGAAGCACTCTGACGAAGCAAATCCGCATGAGTATCCACAGCCTTCATAATACATGCCAGTACCAGCAGGAACTGGATATTTGCATTGGGGGTATCACCGGGGTCTAACAGATTCACACCGGCATCGGTACACAGGGACCAGTTGTCATGCTTACCGGAACCATTTACCCCTGCAAAGGGCTTTTCATGAAGCAAGCAATGTAGGTTGTGGCGGCTGGCTACCTTTTTCATGGTTTCCATCACCAGCTGATTGTGGTCCACTGCAATATTGGCAGTCTCATAAATGGGAGCCAGCTCGTGCTGAGCGGGAGCTGCCTCATTATGCTGGGTCTTAGCAGTAACACCCAGCTTCCAAAGCTCTATGTTCAGGTCCTTCATATAGGAACCTACACGTTCACGGATGGTACCGAAATAATGGTCATCCATCTCCTGTCCCTTGGGTGCGGGAGCACCAAAGAGGGTACGTCCGGCAAAAATTAAATCCTCACGCTGTAAGTATTTATCCCTATCCACCAGGAAATATTCCTGCTCGGCACCTACGCTGGGCACTACCTTGGTGGCCTGGGTGTCACCAAACAAACGGACAATACGAAGCGCCTGGGTACTGATTGCTTCCATAGAACGAAGTAAGGGCGTCTTTTTATCCAGTGCTTCACCCTTGTAGGAACAGAATGCAGTAGGAATGCATAAAATCACACCGGTAGCATCCTCCTTCAGGAAAGCGGGAGAAGTAATATCCCACACAGTATAGCCTCTTGCCTCAAAGGTAGCACGAAGTCCGCCGGAGGGAAAGGACGAAGCATCCGGTTCGCCTTTAATCAGCTCCTTACCGGAAAACTCCATAATCATATGGCCTTCTGCATCAGGATGAGTCACAAACGCATCATGCTTTTCCGCCGTAATACCGGTCAATGGCTGGAACCAGTGGGTATAGTGGGTAGCACCATTTTCTACCGCCCAGTCCTTCATGGCCTTTGCCACCACATCTGCAGTCTCCAGGGACAGCTCTCCGCCCCGGTCCATAACCTGTTTCACTTCCTTATATACGTTTTTGGGTAAACGCTCCTTCATTTTGCCTACGGTAAATACTTTACTGGCAAATATTGCTTCTACATTCATATTTTCGCTCATGTACTCGTACCTTTCTCCGCCACATTCCCTGTAAGCGGATATGGATTCACCATTTTTATTTCCACATTTTACAACAGTACTGATTAACGGTCAACAAAAACTTATTATTTGCTTTCCTGTACTCTCAGTAAATCATACTGCCGGGGTATTTTGGACAATTTTATCCACAATACCTGCTTGGGATGAGGCGCACTATCCACCATTTCCCCGTCATCTGTAAACATACCCTCCACAGTCACGGGGATATTACGGCCGTCAGGCTGCATAATCTCAATGGCATCGCCCACACAGAATTTATTTTTCTGCTCAATACGTGCCAGACAAGCACTACGCCGCTGCTCTCCCTCATTTGTACATTCGCCTTCTGCATACCATGACGGACTTGCCACTTCTTCCACAATACCCAAATAAGTATACTCGTTGATATAAGTATTGCTGTCATAAATCTGTGTATTTTCATCGGGCTTACCAAAGTAAAAACCGGTAGTAAACTGACGATAGGTACACTTTGCAATCTCTGCCCGGTACCAATCCATATTGCTGCGGTATTTTTCCTCAGACTCATAAAAATCATCCAGTGCTTTCCGATAGGTCCGGGCTACTGTGGCCACATACAGAGCAGTCTTCATACGCCCTTCAATCTTCAAGCTGTCAATACCCGCATTCACAATCTCCGGAATATATTCAATCATGCACAAATCCTTGGAATTGAAAATATAGGTTCCCCGCTCATTCTCATACACAGGCAGATATTCGCCGGGACGTTTCTCCTCCACCACTGCATATTTCCAACGACAGGGATGGGTACAAGCACCCTGATTGGCTCCCCGACCGGTAAAATAGTTGCTCAACAGACACCTTCCGGAATAGGAAATACACATCGCCCCATGAATAAAGCTTTCAATCTCCATATCCTCCGGAATCCGTTGTCTGATGCCCTTAATCTCCTCCAGGGACAACTCTCTTGCCGATACCACACGCTT
>JAFUKS010000188.1 GCA_017473445.1 Lachnospiraceae bacterium | reverse complement strand
GAGTTCCTTTGTATTACCTAAGAGCGAATAACAGTATTAACGATAAATAATATGAGGTGAAGAGATGGGTATTTTATCCGGCATGGCCAATTTGGGGTTGGGCAACTTAGCAAATGCAGATATTTATGCGTCCGCAGAAAAGGACAAGGCTACGGAGGCAGATGACAAAGTAGCAGTGGTACTGGAAAAGGATTTGATATATGACAAGTCTGTTGAATGCCCTGTGTGTGGTGCTAAGTTTAGTACCAAGATTATGAAGAGCGGTAAAGCAAAGCTGCTCCATGCAGACCAGGATCTTCGCCCGGTATATGAAGGAATTGATGCTACAAAGTACGATGTGCTGATGTGTACTAGCTGTGGAAATACCGGTTTGACCAGATTTTTCCCCATGATGACCAGTGTTCAGTGTAAGCTGATTAAGGAAAATATCAGTAAAGGCGTTCGGATTCCTACCTTTTCAGGTGAGACTTATAGTTATGACGATGCGATGATTCAGTATCAGCTGGCCTTGGCCTGTGCTGTAGTGAAGCGTGCGAAGAATAGTGAGAAAGCATATATATGTCTTAAGAGTGCGTGGCTGTTGCGTGGATATGCAGAATATCTGGAGCAGGGCGGCGAGTTTGAAGGGAATCTGGCGGCCAAGCTGAAGGAATTAAAGGCCAATGAGGAGGAATATCTGCTCAATGCCTATAATGGCTTTTTAGAGGCCAGACAGGGAGAAAGCTTCCCTATGTGTGGCATGGATGAGATTACCATTGATTTTTTGGTGGCAGTGCTGGCAACTCGTTTTAAAAAATTTGATGTAGCAGGTAAGCTGGTAGCATCCATTTTGACTTCCCCTTCAGCCAATGCCCGTACCAAGGAAAAGGCCCGGGAACTGAAGGAAGAGATACTTGCAGGATTGAAGAAGAAATAATGGGAAAGGGGTATGGTGGAATCATGTATGATATGACCATACGATTACAAACAAAAGGAAGTACTTGTCTGTATGAGCAGATTTATGCCCATATCAGGCAGGAAATAGAAGAAGGGAGGCTTCTCAGCGGTGAGAGGCTTCCCTCTACCCGTTCTATGGCAGAATATTTACAGGTATCCCGTAGCACGGTGGACTATGCTTACGAGCAGTTACTCAGTGAAGGATATATTGAATCCAGACCTTGTAAGGGATATTTTGTATGCACCATAGAAGAACCTCTGCAAATAGCGGAGAGACGGGTTTCTCCGGGCCAAGTAAGTGTCAAGGCAGAAATTACGGAACCGGAGATTCTATATGATTTTTCTCCCCACGCGGTGGATATGAGTCTGTTTCCTTATAGTGTGTGGAAAAGAATCACCCGGGAAGTGGTAAGCATGGAAAATCGAGATATGTTTCTTCAGGGAGAACCCCAGGGGGATTATGAACTTCGTTCCACCATCGGGAAATATCTACATTCATCAAGAGGGGTGGAATGTGCACCGGAGCAGATTATTATCGGAGCCGGAAATGATTATTTATTACTTTTGCTGGAGAAGATTTTGGGCCGGAATCATTGTATTGCCATGGAGAATCCCACCTACAGAAGGGCGTACCGGATTTTTAAATCCTGCGGATATAGGGTGCAGACTGTGGCTATGGACGAAAGTGGACTACAGGTCAGTAAGCTTCGGAAGACCCGGGCAGATTTGGTTTATGTAATGCCCTCCCATCAGTTCCCTTTAGGGACAGTGATGCCTGTGGGACGTAGAGCGGAGCTTCTTGGCTGGGCAGTGGAACAAAAAGCATGTATTATAGAAGATGATTACGACAGTGAATTTCGATTCAGAGGCAAACCGATTCCCTCCTTACAGTCTGCAGACAAACAGGGAAGTGTGATTTATATGGGAACCTTTTCCAAGGCCATTGCACCTGCTATCCGTGTCAGTTATATGGTATTGCCGCCGACACTTTTACAAGCATATAAAGAAAACTGCGGATTCTACTCCTGTACCGTATCCCGTATTGACCAAAAGGTATTGAACGAATTTATAGCAGGAGGATATTTTGAACGTTATTTGAATAGAATGCGCAAATGTTATCGGACAAAACATGATGCCTTGTTGGAGGCATTACGTCCTCTCCAAGAGCACTTCCGCATAGCGGGAGAACATGCGGGACTGCATATTCTTCTGGAGGCGAAACTGCCTGTGGCAGAACAGGCATTGATTCAGGCCGCTCGGGAAGAGGGAGTGGTTGTATATGGCTTAAAGGGATATGAGGTGGAGGAATCCGGTGAAGCGCGTCCGGCTACCATTTTATTGGGCTTTGGCGGCTTGTCCACAGAGGAAATCGGGGAAGGCATTGATAAAATTTGTAAGGCATGGAAAAAGCTGATTGGATAACCAATCAGCTTTCAGTTTCTTCAGGATCTTCTTCGTCAAAGAATTCTTCTACAGTATCCTCTGTACGTGTAGTTACTGCTTCAGCCAGAGGGACAAAACCTTCGTCCCCATCTTCCTGAGTATCTCTCAGGGTCACATAGCTACGGGAGTCCAGGTCCTCATCATAGCTTTCGCTGAAATCATCATAATCTTCGTCCTCATCAAAGAAAGCAGCATTTTGTGCATCCTTTTTCTTTAAAATATAGTACGCAGTGGCAACACCGGTACTTACGGCTGCAGTGAAAAGTAAAAATTTTCCGAATTTATTTGCCATATCATGCCATCCTTTCTCAGAATCCGTTTGTATAATAATATATTAATACTATTCTGTGAAAATGAAAAGAGTTTATGCGTAAAAAAAATCTGAAACTTCTAAAAGCTGTGTCTTGAAAGGCCAATGGGGGTATGTTAAACTAATTGTACGTGTGGAGGCGGTACTTGAAATGAACAATAAATTTTTTGATTTACCCAAGGAAAAACAGGATAGAATGATTAATGCAGCCCTGAAGATTTTTGCTCTTTGGGGGTATCGTCATGCCTGCACAGATGATATTGTACGGGAGGCCTCCATCAGCAAGGGACTATTGTTCCATTATTTTGGCAGCAAGCTGGGAGTGTATACCTTTGTATATGATTACAGCGTCCGGTATATGACCTTGGAGCTTCGTACTACCGTACATTCGAAGGAACACAATCTGTTTGAGGTAGTGAAGCAGATAGAAGAGGCCAGAACCCATGCCATGCGTAATTATCCCTATATGCAGTTGTTTTTAAATCGTTGTCAAATAGAGGATGTAAAGGAAGCCTTACTGGCTGTGGAGGACCGTAAGGCGGCTCTGCAGGAGCAATATGACAACATTGAGCGGCAGGTGGATTACACCCGCTTGCCTTCATCGGTGGATGGCAGAAGACTTCGCAAGATACTGGAATTTACCATTCAGGGGTTGATGAATGAAGGCTTTCGGGAGGATAAATTTCATCCGGATATGTTATATGAGGAAGCTGTGAACTATATAAATATGATGAAAGGCATCCTGTGACAGGATGCCTTTTTGCATGTCTGTATCAAATTTACAAATCTTTTTTGTAAGGGCCGTCTGCAGGATAACCGCCTTTCAGCTTCTGCATACCGCGTTGGATGGCATCCCGGGAGTTTTTCCAGTCTGCATCCTTATTTACATAATCAAATTTTTCTACCATCCAGGATACGTCTTCAAACAAACGCTCCATATTGCTTTCCATCAAGGGGAACATCATATCGTAGAATTCTTTTTGTTCCCGCTCGCTTAGCTTGGCGGTAGCAGCCTTGCACAAATCGCCGAAATGGGTAATGCAAAAGCCCTTGCCGTTCTTTACCTTTGCAACAAACTCAGGGTCCTGGCGCAGCAGATAAAAGAAGGTGTCCAGGTACCGTGCATAGGTCTCGCGGTTGTTTTGGCAGATATAGCAGGATTCCTTTTTTTGATTGGTCCAGTTTACGATGGAATTTTCTCCGCCGTCGCTACCCATCAGACGTTCCTTGAAGGACATTTTTCCGGGCTTAAAGGATTTGAATTCATTTTTCATTTCCCGAATCATCTGCTTATAATGAGTCTTCAATATCCATGCATTTCCCAAGGTATTACCGTAGTCAAACATTTTTTGGAAGTGTGCCCGGCAAAAGCCCGCCTTGTCCGTCATATCCCGGATATCCGCCTCCATATAAGAAGCACCGGAACCCAGTACAAAATCAATCTGATCCTGCTCCACACTCCGCTCAATAAAACAAAAGGCACACTCATCATTTGCGTTTACTGCATCATTTAAGGGGATCGTATATAATTGTTCTTTCATAAACATTCAGCTCCTTATCTTCCGAGGTTCAAAACGGTACGGCGTAGCCATTCTTAAGTCTATCTTACCATATCCCGGAAGATTTGCAATTAATCATTGACGGTGGCGGGGGGAAAAGATATTATTTTTATGGAGAGGTTATTTCAAATATTACATTAGGAGGGTTTTTCATGAGCAAAAAAGATGTACAATCAACCGCTGAAGTGGGCAATCAGGGTATCTATGATGCCAGAGCACTGGGCCCTGTAAAGGTAGGCTTGCTGGGCTTACAGCATATGTTTGCAATGTTTGGGGCTACGATTTTGGTACCTATGCTTACTGGTCTGGATGTATCCGTGACATTGTTATTTGCAGGTCTGGGGACCTTGTTGTTCCATGTACTGGCAAAAGGTAAGGTGCCTGCTTTCTTAGGTTCTTCCTTTGCTTTTTTGGGAGGCTATTTTGCCATTGCTCCCATGCTGGAGGATGCACAGGGGAATGCAGTTCCCAATACGGAGATGCTGCCCTATGCTTGTTTTGGTGTGGCATGTGCCGGATTATTGTATCTGGTATTGGCATTCTTAATTAAAATTTTTGGTTCCGGCAAGGTGATGCGTTTCTTTCCGCCTATCGTAACCGGTCCCATTATCATTGCCATCGGCTTGACCCTGTCCCAGTCGGCAATAGATAATTGTGCTACAGACTGGCTTATTGCAATTGTGGCAATTGTGCTTGTAGTGGTATGTAATATCTGGGGTAAGGGTATGGTGAAAATTGTACCCATTATCATTGGTGTTGTGGGGTCCTATGTATTGGCGGCTGTTATGGGCCGGGTGGACTTTACTAAGGTTGTAGAGGCTGATTGGATTGGTTTCCCCATTCATTATGAGCAGACGGTATTTTCCATTTTTGAGAATTTGGATGTCAGTATGCTGATTACTGCGGTTGTTACTATCATGCCTATTGCACTGGCTACCATGGTAGAGCATATCGGTGATATTTCTGCGATTTCTTCTACTGTTGGACGTAATTATATCAAAGATCCCGGTTTACACAGAACCTTATTGGGAGATGGTCTGGCTACCATTATGGCTGCATTGTTTGGTGCGCCTGCCAATACTACTTATGGTGAAAATACCGGTGTGTTGTCCCTGACAAGAGTATTCGATCCCTTGGTAATTCGTCTGGCGGCAGTATTTGCCATTATTTTTTCCTTCTCACCTAAGTTTGCGGCAATTATCGGATGTATGCCTACTGCCACCTGCGGTGGCGTATCCTTGGTATTATACGGTATGATTTCTGCGGTAGGTGTACGTAATGTGGTGGAGAGCCATGTAGACTTTACCAATACCCGTAACGTGTTGATAGCAGCATTGATTCTGGTACTGTCCATTGGTATCCATTACAGTGCGGTTGGTGCTGTAGTATTTCAGATTGGCAGTTTGAATATCAGCTTATCCGGCTTGGCAGTGGGTGCTTTGGTTGGTATCATTTTAAATGCTTTATTACCCGGAAAAGATTATAGCTTTGATGAAGAAGAAAAGTAATTGAATAAATACAGATAAGTCAGATAGACCCTTGGAAATGCCCTGCTTTGGTATTTTCAAGGGTTTTTATGTTAGGAAGCAACAGTCGATGGCCCGATAAGCGAAAAAGTGTAGTAATTGCTAGATACACTTGTTTTGTGGTAAGATATACGGTAGAGAAAATGAAATGAGTTTAAATAAGACAATGTAAATCAATAAGGGAAAGGTGAATAAAATTATGAAATTAATATCATGGAATGTGAACGGATTACGTGCTTGTTTACAAAAGGGCTTTTTAGATTATTTTAATGAGATGGATGCAGATATTTTTTGCTTACAGGAGACCAAGCTGCAGGCCGGCCAGCATGATTTGGAGCTGCCCGGTTATCATCAATACTGGAATTATGCAGAAAAGAAGGGGTACTCCGGTACCGCACTATTTACCAAGCAGGAGCCCATTTCCGTGACCTACGGTATCGGTGTGGAGGAGCATGACCATGAAGGACGTGTGATTACTGCGGAATTTGCGGACTATTATGTGATTACTGTTTATGTGCCCAATTCCCAACGGGAGCTGACCAGGTTGGAGTATCGTCAGCAGTGGGAGGCCGCATTTCTGGAGTATATCAAGGGCCTTAATGTAAAGAAACCGGTGATTTACTGTGGGGACTTGAATGTGGCACATCAGGAAATCGACCTAAAGAATCCCAAGACCAATCATCATAATGCAGGTTTTACGGATGAAGAGCGTAATTGCTTTACCAAGGTCTTGGAAAGCGGTTTTATTGATACCTTCAGATATTTTTATCCGGATACTACAGATGTATATTCCTGGTGGTCTTATATGTTTCAGGCACGCAGCAAGAATGTAGGTTGGCGTATTGACTATTTTGTAGCTTCTGAAGAGCTTAAGGAGCGTTTGGCAGATGCAGCCATCCATACCCGGGTATTGGGTTCTGATCATTGTCCGGTAGAGCTTACTTTGAAATAAGGGGAAACGAAATGAGTTTACAATTTTACTTTGGCCCTTCCGGTGTGGGCAAAAGCAGACAATTGTATCAAGAAATCATTGAACGGTCTAAGGTACAGCGTAATGTGAATTTTCTGGTAATTGTACCGGATCAGTTCACCATGCAGACCCAGAAGGAGCTGGTGGAGCTTCATAGCCAAGGGGGCATCATGAATATTGATGTGCTCAGCTTTGGACGTCTGACCCATCGTATCTTGGAGGAAGTGGGCAATGAGGACATTCCGGTATTGGATGATACCGGAAAGAGTCTGGTGTTGCAGAAGGTGGCAGCCGGGATGAAGGATGATTTACCATGCTTGGGGGGACTACTGCACAAGCAGGGCTATATCCATGAGGTGAAAAGTGCCATTTCCGAATTTATGCAGTACGGTATAGGTGTGGAGGATATGAAGGAGCTGATTTCCTTTGCTGGGAAACGGGGAGCGTTGGTCCGGAAGCTGAAGGATTTGGAGCAGTTGTACCGGGGCTTTACACAGTATATTCAAGGGAAATTTATTACTACGGAGGAAAAGCTGGATGTACTGCGCCGGAGTCTGGCGGATTCCAAATTAATAGAAGGTAGTGTAGTGGTGTTTGACGGCTTTACGGGCTTTACCCCCATTCAGAACCGGTTGATTCAGGAATTGATGGTATTGGCGGGAGAGGTGACCCTGACCCTGACTCTGGGAGTGGGAGAGAATCCGTATGAGCTGGGGAGTGAGCAGCAGTTATTCTATTTGACCAAGAAGACGGTGGCAGACCTAAGCCGTTTAGCTAAGGCTGCCGGAGTAGAAAGAGGCCGGGATGTATTTCTGTTACCTGAAGGGGCATCTGTTGTTGTCGACGGTAAGGAAGCACAGGCGGGCTATGATACTATTTACAATGCCGGCCATAGGTTTATAAAGGCGTCTGCCCTGCAACACCTGGAACAGCAGCTGTTCCGCTACCGGGTGGAGCCCTATGGGCAGGAGACGGAGCAGATACAGTTATATGAGGCTACCACCCCTAGGGAAGAAGTGCGCCAGTGTGGTTTATATATCCGCAAGCTGGTGCAGGAGGAAGGCCTCAACTACCGGGATATTGCTGTGGTTACAGGAGATTTGCAGGGGTATGCACCCTATGTGGAGACGGAATTTCAGCAATTGGAGATTCCCATTTATTTGGATCGTACCAGGGGACTTACTCTGAATCCCATGGTGGAATACATGAAAAGTGCGTTGCAGCTGTTTCTAAAGGATTTTTCCTATGACAGTGTATTTCATTATTTGCGTTGTGGCATGGCGGGCATTCCAAGAGAGCAGGTGGATGCCTTGGAAAATTATGTCTTACAGCTGGGCATTCGCGGCTGGCGGAAGTGGAACCGCTTGTTTACTGCCAAGACGCCCCAGATGGGAGAAGAGGAAAGCTATCTGGAGCAGCTCAATGAGACCCGTAGCCGTTTCGTGGCACAGGTGGAGGGATTAAACCGGGGCAAGAAGGCTCTTGCCAAGGACTTTGTAGAGTATTTATATGAATTTTTAGTAGATAATCAGGTCCAGCAACAGCTGGAGCGATTTTCCAAGCAGTTTGAGAATGCAGGAGATTTGTCCAGAGCCCGAGAATATGCCCAGATTTATCGTTTGGTAGTAGATTTGCTGAATCAGATATACCAATTGCTGGGAGAGGAAGAAATCAGTCTGCAGGAGTTTAGTGATATTTTGGAGGCTGGTTTGGGAGAAATTGAGGTAGGTACCATTCCTCAGAATGTGGACCGTGTGGTGGTAGGCGATATGGAGCGTACCAGGCTAAAGCAGGTAAAGGTGCTTTTTTTCTTAGGTGTGAATGATGGCAATATTCCTAAGAATGCTTCCAAAGGGGGTATCATTTCCGATATGGACCGGGAATTTTTGCAGGCCTCTGCATTGGAATTGGCACCTACACCCAGACAGCAGATGTTTATCCAACGTTTATATTTATATTTGAATATGACCAAGCCTTCCTATCGTTTATACCTGTCCTATGCTAAGGTGGGGAGTAATGGCAAGGCTCTGCGTCCGGCCTATCTGGTGGATGTGGTGAAAAAGCTCTTTCCTAAGGTACAGATACAGTGCCCGGAAAACAGGCAGGTATTGGAACAGATTGTTACGCCCGGGGAAGGACTGGGATACTTGGCAGGAATGCTGCGGGAGTACGCGGAAGGAAGCTTAAAGGAACAAGAACTGCCTCAGTTTTTTACTGTATATGAGGCCTATGGTCAGGGAGAATTGGCAGACAAACGTGCACTTTTAGCCTCCGCAGCCTTCAAACGATACCGGGACATTGGATTGTCCGAAGCGGTGGCCAAAGCATTGTATGGATGGAAATTGGAGAACAGTATTTCCAGATTGGAGACCTTTGCGGCCTGTGCTTACCATCATTTCCTACAATATGGACTAGCTCTCCGGGAGCGGGAGGAATTTGGTCTGGAGGCGGTGGATATGGGTAATCTGTATCATGGAGCCTTGGAGCGCTTTGCAGGTACTTTGGAACACAGTGATTATACTTGGTTTGATTTCCCGGAGGAGTATGCCAAGGAGACCATGGGACAGGTATTGGAGGAATTGGCTGTGGAATATGGTAATAGCATTCTGTACAGCTCTGAAAGGACCCGCTATGTGATTTCCAGATTAAACCGTGTCATGACCCGTACGGTGCTGACCCTTCAGAACCAGTTGCAGAAGGGTAGCTTCAAGCCGGAGAAATTCGAGTATTCCTTCCATTTCGCGGATCATTTGTCCAGCGTCAATGTGGCATTGTCCGAAGAGGAGCGGATGCACCTTCAGGGACGAATTGACCGTATTGATGTGGCGGAGGATGAAGAGCATATATATGTGAAGGTCATTGATTATAAATCGGGAAATAAAAAATTTGATTTGGCAGCTCTTTATTATGGCTTGTCCCTGCAGCTGGTGGTGTATATGAATGCGGCCCTGGAGCTGGAGAAGCAGGAGCACCCGGACAAGCAGGTGGTGCCGGCGGCATTACTTTATTATCATGTACAGGATCCTATGGTGGAGACGCCGGTAGAACTGTCTGAGGAAGAGGTTAATGAACAGATATTGTCCGCTCTGCGGATGAATGGTGTGGTAAATAGTCAGCCGGATATTGTGGAGCGACTGGACCGGGAGATGGGTGACAAATCCTTGGTAGTTCCTGTGGAAAAAAAGAAGGATGGCAGCTTTTCCTCCCGTTCCCAGGTAATGAGTAGTCAGGAATTACAGCTGATCAGTGGCTATGTAAGCCGTAAGGTGGCAGCTTTGGGACGGGAGATTTTGGATGGTCAAATTAGCTTGAATCCCTATGAGAAGGGAAGTCAGGAGGCTTGTACCTATTGCCCTTACCGGAAGGTATGTGGTTTTGACGGTAGTATGCCCGGTTGTCAGAAACGGGTATTACCGGAGCTTAGCAAGGAAGAATTGTTGAAAGGTATGGAGGAGTATGGCAATTAATTATACTCAGGACCAGTTAAAGGTCATTGAATTACATGGATGCAATGTGTTGGTGTCTGCTGCAGCAGGTAGCGGAAAAACTGCTGTGCTGGTGGAGCGCATTATCCGTATGATTTGTGATGAAGCACATCCTGTGGATATTGACAGACTGCTTATTGTGACCTTTACCAATGCGGCAGCGGCGGAGATGCGGGAACGAATTGCGGCTGGCATTGCCCGGCGGCTGGAGGAATGTCCTGCTTCAGAGCATTTACAACGGCAGTCTGCACTCTTGCACAATGCGCAGATCACTACCATTGACAGCTTTTGTCTTTTTATAATACGGAATCATTTTAATGAAATCGGACTGGACCCGGCTTTCCGGGTAGCTGATGAAGGAGAAATCAAGCTGTTACAACAGGAGGTGCTGGCTCAGCTTTTGGAGGATGCTTTTAAGGCAGGTACGGAAGCCTTCCATGAGGCGGTGGAATATTTCTGTCCCGGTGGGCGGGAGCAGGTGCTGGAGGAGCATATTTTGAATTTGTCCCGCTATGCCGCCAGTTTTCCTTGGCCTCAGGGCTGGCTACAGGCCCGGAAAAAGGACTATCAGGCAGGGACTAAGGAGGAGTTGTTGGCCAGTGACTATGGCCGGTTCTTATATGGTCATGTGGGCAAGCTCTTACAGGGCTGTCTGAATAAATTAAAAACAGTACAAAAGCTGTGTGAACAGCCGGATGGTCCCTATATGTACGGAGAATTGGTGGATCAGGAGCTGGAGCAGTTGGAGCGGGTAATGGCAGCGACGGACTTCGAGCAAATGGGGTTGGGACTGGAGACCATGGATTTTAAAAGGCTGCCTACCAAAAAGGATGACAGTGTGGACCCTCAGAAACGGGAATATGCCAAGAATCTGCGGTCTCAGGTAAAGGACCAACTGAAGGATATCAGTGAAAAGCTTTATGGTACCCCCCTGCCCTTGGCAGTGACCCAAGGCGTAGCCTGCGCAGGTCCGATAAATACGCTGCTGGATTTGGTGCTGGATTTTAATGCCCGGATGCAGGAGAAAAAACAGGAGAGGAAGATACTGGACTTTTCCGATATGGAGCACTATGCTTTGGATATTTTGCTGGAGCATGGAGAGCCGGATGAGGAGGGGGTGGTGACCATGACCCCCAGCCAGGTGGCGTTGGAATACCGCCGGTATTTTGAAGAAATCTTAATTGATGAATATCAGGACAGCAATCATGTGCAGGAGCTGCTGCTGGGCGTGATTTCCGGAGAAGAGGAAGGGCACTTTAACCGCTTCATGGTAGGTGATGTGAAGCAGAGTATCTACAAGTTCCGACTGGCTGAGCCGGGAATTTTTATGGAAAAATATGAGTCCTATACCGATACCGGAGATAAGTGCCGGATTGACTTGTCCAAGAATTTCCGAAGCAGAGCCCAGGTGGTGGCCTCTGTGAATCAGGTATTTCAGCGGATTATGACTAAGGATACCTGCGGTATGGAGTATGATGAAAAAGCCATGCTCTATCAGGGAGCAGATTATTATCCGGAAAATAAGGGCTGTGAGACGGAGCTGTTATTGGTGCAAAAACCGGAAAAGGAAGAGGAACTGGATGTGAAGGGTGCGGAGGCGCTGGCCATTGCACAACGGATTCATCGGCTGAAAACGGAATTTCAGGTCATGGACAAGGGGAGCGGACAACTGCGTCCGGTGCGTTACTCCGATATGGTAATCCTACTTCGGACTACCAGTGGCTGGGATGAGGTATTTAAGAAGGTACTGGAGGAGCAGGGGATTCCTACTTATATTACTTCCAAGACCGGTTATTTCTCAGCTACAGAGGTGCAGGAGGTATTGCAGTTTTTGCGGGTGATTGATAACCCCATGCAGGATATCCCCCTATTTGGTACCCTGAAGTCGCTGTTTGGAGGTTTTACGGAAGAGGAAATCGCTATTTTGCGGGCGGGACGGAAAAAATGTTCTCTCTATGAAGCATTGGTAAATTATGACTCTGCGTCCCCGGAAGATGCTGCACAAATCCCTAAGGATGAGCAAATGGCAGATAAGGTTGCCAGCTTTTTGGATAGGCTTGGCAGTTACCGGGATTATGTGACCTATATGCCTATCCGGGAATTAATACAGAGGCTTTTGCAGGACCATGATTATTTGAACTATGTGTCGGCACTGCCCGGGGGCAGTAAGCGGCTGGCCAATGTGGAGATGCTGCTTACCAAGGCGTCTGACTTTGAGCAGACCAGTTATCACGGATTGTTCCATTTTGTCCGTTATATTGAGCAGTTGGAAAAATATGACGTGGACTATGGTGAGGCAGATACGTTGGATGAAAATGCGGATGTGGTCCGTATCATGAGTATTCACAAAAGTAAAGGTTTGGAATTTCCGGTGACCTTTGTGGCAGGCATGAATAAGCGGTTCAATATGCAGGATGCCAATCAGTCTCTGATTGTGGATATGCAGTTGGGCCTGGCCTGTGATTATTTGAATCCTGAGCGGCGGATTCGGAACAAGACCTTCCGGCGTCTGGCAGTCTCCCGGAAGTTGAAGGAGGATACCCTGGCAGAGGAATTGCGGGTATTGTATGTGGCCTTTACCAGAGCCAGAGAGAAGCTGATTCTCACCGCCGGTTCGGACAAGGCAGCGGAAAAATGGGAGCTTTATCGGGAACAGCCTGCAGAGCAATTGAGTTATTCAGACTTTTATAGTGCAGGAAGTTATTTGGAGATGCTTTTGCCTATCCTGGGACATACGGATATACAGGTACAGGTGCTGGAACAGACAGATTTACAGCGGGAGGAGATATTGGAACAGGGCGGTATGCTGGAGCGCAAAGAACGGCTACAGCATGCAACGGCATATGCGGATCGTAAAGCGTTAGAGCAGTTACAGCAGATGCTGACTTATACTTATCCCCATAAGAACCTGGAAAAACTGTATACCAAAACCACTGTATCAGAGTTGAAGATTGCAGCCATGGCCCAGCAGGATGAAGCGGCTTATCATGCTTTTGAGGAACAGGAAGTGGTGCCTTACCTACCCGGTTTTAAGCGGGGACAGGAGAGCATTACCGGTACGGTCCGTGGTAATGCCTATCATAGAGTCATGGAGCTGCTGGATTTTCAGCAGGTGCTGGGAACGGCTATGGAATTTCCTACAGGCCCGATTGCATACATGGAGTGTTGGACGCAGGACGCAATACGTGCTAAGGTGGATGAGTCATTGACGGAATTATTGAAATGTCGGGTAGCAGACAAGCGTCTTCCCATGCAGTACTACCAAGCAATCCGAAAGGCAAAATTACTGCGTTTTTTGGAAAGCCCTTTGGCCTACCGGATGTGGGCAGCCCAGAGACGGGGGGAGCTTTATCGGGAGCAGCCCTTTGTATTTGGTGTGGACGCGACTCGTTTGGGAGAGCATTTCCCTTCCCGGGAAAAGGTTTTGATTCAGGGTATCATTGACGTGTTCTTTGTGGAAGAGGGAGAAATCGTGCTATTGGATTATAAAACCGATGTGGTGGAAAATATGCAGCAGCTGTGGAACCGTTATAGCACTCAGATGGATTATTATGAGGAAGCCCTTACCGGTTGTATGGAAAAAGTGGTAAAAGAGAAGATTTTGTATTCCTTCTACTTGGAAACTTACGAATAATAAGGTAGAATAAAAGAAGTTGTCCCTATGGATGGGATTTTAAGTGAAATTATTTTTTGAAAGGTTTTTAGATATGATGGAACAAAAGGTAGGAATTGTGCTGGAAGGCGGTGCTATGAGAAATGTATTCTCAGCGGGGGTGCTGGATTTCTTCCTGGATAAGAAAATAGAGATTCCCAATATACTGGCTATTTCTGCCGGAGCTTATGTGGCAATGAATTACGTAAGTCAGCAGAGAGAACGGGTATTGAAGGCGCTGGTGGAGCCCTTGGAGGAATACAAATTCTTAGGGGTAGGAGCTTTTTTTAAGACCGGTACTTTCTTTGATATGGACTATCTTTTTGATCGGGTACCCCGGGAAAAATCCCCCTATCATTTTGATAAGCTGAAGAATTTTCAGGGAAGATTTATTACCAGTACAGTAGATATGAATACCGGAGAGGCTGTTTATCATGAAGTGTTTCAGGACGAGGAACGTTTTTCTAAGATTATGAAAGTGGCCAAGTCCCTGCCCTTTGCGGCCAGAGTCAGTCAGGTGGACGGGCGTCCCATGCTGGACGGAGGCATGGCAGATGCCATTCCCATTGCAAAGGCACTGGAAGAAGGTTGGGAGAAGATGATTGTCATATTGACAAGGGATGCTTCTTACCGAAAAAAGGTACATCGTCCTCTTTATCAGAAGTTGATTTCTGTGGTTTACCGCAAGTATCCGAAGTTTGTAGAACTGATAGCAGGAAGAGGACAAAAGTATAATGACACGCTGGAACAGATACAGAAACTGGAAAAGGAAGGGCGTGCCTTTGTGTTCCGTCCCACCAAGATGACAGTAAAGACCAGTGAAAGCGATGTAAAGACTCTGAAGGAGTATTATCGGTACGGTTATGAGTGTGCCAAGGAGCGGTACGAGGAACTGATGGAGTTTTTGAGGAAGTAGCTTTAGGTTAATAGGGTATAGAAGGGGTTGAAAAATTAGGCTTCTTATGATAGAATGCAACTAGACAGAAGAGATGAACATCCAAGTGTTCAAAAGCGAACCCCCGCGAGTTGCCGCTCGCGGGGGTTCTTGTTCCATTATTTGGGATGGCTGACCGGGCCACCAGGCTTGTTACCGTTTATTATCATTGTCAAACCATTTGCATATGTAGTATGCGACTACACCTGCCACGACAGAGATAAAAAAGAGATTAGTGCATCCAAGTGTTCACCTCCTTCCTGCTACCAGTGTAGGAGACGGTAACGGATTTATTGTAACATTTTAGTACAAATAGTACAGTCTATATAAAAACTTTTTGAAAAGGAGAAAAATATGATTTTACCGAAGAAAAAACTGGGTTTTGGAACCATGAGATTGCCCTTGCTGGATGCCAACGATGGAGGCAGCATCGATATGGAGCGGACCAAGGAGATGGTGGATGCCTTTTTGGAAAAGGGCTTTACCTATTTTGATACTGCATGGATGTACTGCGGGGAAAAGAGTGAATGTGCGGTGAAGGAGGCTCTGGTGGAGCGTCATCCCAGAGAGAGCTTTACACTGGCCACCAAGCTTCCTGCGTATATGTTAAAGAAGGAAGAGGATCGGGATTGGCTGTTTAATCAGCAGTTGGAAAAGACTGGTGCAGGTTTCTTTGACTACTATCTGATTCATGATGTAAATTCCCACAGCATACAGACCTTTGAGGGGCTGAAATGCTTTGACTGGCTGGTAGAGAAAAAACAACAAGGCTTAGTAAAGAATATTGGCTTTTCCTTTCATGATGGCCCGGAGCTACTGGAAAAAGTGCTGACGGACCATCCGGAAATGGAGTTTGTACAGCTTCAGATTAATTATTTGGATTGGGATAGTCTGGGGGTACAGTCCAGAGCCTGCTATGAGGTGGCAGTAAAGCACGGTAAGCAGATTATGGTCATGGAGCCTGTAAAAGGTGGTGCCTTGGCCAATGTACCGCAGGAAGTGGAGCAGATGTTCAAAACCTATGACAGTAGAATGTCCACCGCATCCTGGGCCATTCGTTTTGCGGCCGGTCTGGAAAATGTATGTATGGTGCTTAGCGGTATGAGTGATATGCAGCAGATGCAGGATAACATGTCCTATATGGCAGATTTCATTCCCTTGACAGGGGAGGAAGTGGACATGGTACATAGGGCAGCAGATATCATCAATGAGACCATTGCCATCCCGTGTACCGGTTGTGCCTACTGTATTGTGGATTGTCCGAAAAATATTGCCATTCCGAAATATTTTTCTCTGTACAATGCGGATATCCAGGAGGGGAAGACCGGTGGGTGGACTTCCCAGCAGGGTTATTACGGTTCCTTGAACGCAGTGTTTGGCAAGGCATCGGATTGTATCAAATGCGGTAAGTGTGAAAAGATGTGTCCCCAGCATCTGCCTATAAGAAAGTATCTGGAAGACGTGGCAGAGCGATTTGAATAAAGAAACGATAGATAACCAGCAGTGTCAGTACAGACACTGCTGGTTTGTTATATGGTGAATTGAAGTAAGTGAATTGACAAAAGACACAGAAAGGGCTATGATAATACTCGAATTAGAAATCTAATTCGAGTATTTTTTGAGGTGAGCGTATGAAAAGAAAAATTGTATTTTATCTGATGACCTTGGTCCTGGTACTGTCCTTTACCGGATGTGGGAATGCGTCCGCAGAAGAAGGTGTTACGGCAGGAGCGGAGAGTCAGACAGACGAAGAAGTATCCGGAGATGAAGCAGCCGAGGATGTGGAGGAAACAGTGCAGGAGTCAGAATCCGAGAGTGCGGCAGAAGCTGTAAGTGAGGCGGAAGCTGAAGGGGAAACAGAAACTGAGACAGAAGAAAGCGAGGATGAGGAAGTGGCAGTGCAGGATGATAATAATTTTGATGTACCATTGAATTTTACTTCTATTCAGAAGGGTGCAACATATGGTAAGATGCAGGAGATTACCTATGAGTCCAAGACTACCGGAACCACCCGAAAGGCGAATTTGATTTTACCCGTAGGCTATACAGAGGATAAGGAATATCCCGTATTGTACCTGTTACATGGTATCGGCGGAGATCACAATGAATGGAAGGGTGGTAAGCCGGAATATATTATCAGCAATCTGGTGGCAGCAGGAGAAACCCGTGAAATGATCGTAGTACTTCCTAATGTACGTGCCAGAGCAAATGATGCAGGAAATCCCGGTGATATCTATACCGTAGACCATTTCAATGCGTTTGATAATTTTATCAATGATTTAAGAGATGATTTGATGCCTTTCATGGAAGCAAATTATTCTGTTGCAACCGGTAAGGAAAATACTGCAATTGCAGGTCTTTCCATGGGGGGGCGTGAAGCTCTGTATATCGGTTTCTCCATGCCTGAGACCTTTGGATATATTGGTGCCTTTTGCCCTGCTCCCGGTGTACTGCCTTATCATACCGAAAAAGGACTTTTTACCTTAGAGGGCTTTACGCTGCCTGAGGGAAGTGATAACATGGTTATGATTGTAAAGGGTAAAACGGATGGTGTGGTAGCCGAGTGGCCTGAAACCTATCATAAAACCTTGGAAACAAATGGTGTAGAGCATTATTATTATGAAACCGAAGGCGGACATGATTTTGTTGTATGGAAGCACGGTTTGTACAATTTTGTAAAGCGTATTTTCTAGAAAACGGAGACTGAGGATTGAGCCGGAATTATTTACATGTATTATTACTGAAGACCTACTCCATGCATAAAAAACGGAGCAGGCAGCATTTCCAGCAATTGCAGCTGACTGAGGGACAACCCAAGGTATTGACCATTCTTGCAGGGATGGAAGGGTGCCAGCAAAGGGAATTGGCCCAGGCCTGCGGTGTGGAGCCTGCTACCATGACTTCTCTATTGAAAAATATGGAGCACAGTGACCTGATTTACAAGGAACGGATGCCCCTGCCGGGAGGTAAATGGGCCTATAGTATTTTTCTGACCCAGCGGGGAGGAATATTGGCCGGTAAAGTGATGGATATGGTAGAGCAGCTGGAGGATGCGGCTTTTCAGGATTTTACGGAAGATGAGAAGGCTACCTTTTTAAAGCTTTTTGCCAAAGTGGCAGAAAATCTGGATAACGGAAAAGAGTAATTTCAAACTGCATATCAGAAAGTATGTTAAGAGCACGGACTTCCCTGAAGGGAGCCGTGCTCTTTTGTGTAAAAAAACGATAGAGCTTCTTATTGGCGATTATTCCAATGCCATGCGGCGTACCCTGGCAAAGCTTTTGTTTACGGCCGGAATTGCCAGCAGGATAATGGTAAGTACAGCTTCGGCAAAGATATAAATACCATTGTACACACAGGAGTAGGCCACCGGGTTCCAGCCTTCCCAGGCATAGGCACCGAAAAACATGCAGCCGGACAGCACGGCAAAGAAGTAGCGTCCCAGTATGGCGGTAATGTATCCCTTTAACAAGCCCTGCTTGGTGTTGGCGAAAAGACCGGATAGCCCCAGAGCCCCAAAAGCCAGCAGATAGTCCACCACCAGTTGTGCGGGGAAAAGGATGTAAGGGTCTACCAGCATTTGCAATACGCCATAGGCGATACCGGTAAGGACACCTGCACCTACACCAAACAGATAGCCGGGCAGACAGATAATCAGCATGGACAATAAAGTGATAGAGCCGCCGGTGGGAAAGGAAATCACCTTAATATTAGACAACACCGTTCCAAGTGCAATGGACAGAGCACAGAAAGCCAGCTGCTTTACGGTCAACTTTACTGTGTGCTTTTTCATAAAGAGTACAGCCAGTGCCAGTAATATTGCAATGGCCACAAATAGCAGTATATTTCCTAATGTGGTGGGGACATATGTGGTTTCGCCCCAATCGTTTACAACAACATTATAAAGCATAAAAAAAGCCTCCTTCGTGTAGCGAGGAGGGACATCATCGTATTCATGGGATATACATAAAGCTCTGCCGCCCTAGCATGGGCAGAAAATATGTAATTCTATGAATCAGCTTCCTTACGCCGGTATTACCCGGGTCAAGTGGTGAGGGTTAGAATCCAAGGATTCAGTCTCAGCGATGCGCACCCCTAGCGTGTATTTAATTACAAAGGACAATATAAAGGCAGGAAGAAAAATTGTCAAGAGGGAGTTTATAGAAAATTTAGAATAAAGTTTTTATATGGGCCACATTTGTGATTTCCTTTGTCCTCTCTATCCTGGCTGGCGTAGTGGCAAACTACATATGCGGATGGTTTGGGGAGGATGATTAGCGGTAACGGATAAGATGGTGGGTCTGCTATTTTCGTTTAGTTGTATCCCAATGAGAATTGTAGTGTCGGGATTAATATGATACAATTTTCCTTAGTTCTTTGTAAAATATTAGAATGATAACAGGATGTGTATTATGACTTCAAAAAATCTGGTGATTGGTCTTGTGGCCCATGTGGATGCAGGGAAAACAACCCTGGCAGAAGGAATTTTATATCAAACAGAAA
Organism: Lachnospiraceae bacterium; assembly: GCA_017473445.1. Taxonomy (GTDB): domain Bacteria; phylum Bacillota; class Clostridia; order Lachnospirales; family Lachnospiraceae; genus Acetatifactor. Next base: position 3,482 of record JAFUKS010000188.1, on the reverse strand, counting down.
CCATCCGCAGTATGGGCAGAGTGGACCATGGAAATGCCTATCTGGATACGGATGCCATGGAGAAGGATAGGGGGATTACCATCTTTTCCAAGCAGGCGCAGGTACAGTGGCAGGATAGGCAAGTTACCCTGCTGGATACCCCGGGACATGTGGATTTTTCCGCAGAGATGGAGCGTACCCTTCAGGTGCTGGATGGAGCGGTGCTGATTATCAGCGGCAGTGACGGCGTATCCGGTCATACCAGGACGCTGTGGCGACTGCTGAAGAATTATGAGATTCCCACCTTTCTTTTTGTGAATAAGATGGACCTACCGGGTACGGACCGTAAGTGGCTGCTGAATCAGCTACGGCAGCAGTTGTCCGAAAATATTGTGGCCTTCGATGAGAAAGGTACGGAGGGGGTTGCCCACAGGGATGACCAGCTGGCCATGTGCGGAGAAGAACTGATGGAAAGCTATCTGGAAAAGGGTACTATTTCGGATGAAGAAATTATGGAAGCGGTGGCCCGGCGACAGGTATTTCCCTGTTATTTTGGTACAGCATTGCATGTGCAGGGAGTGCGGGAACTATTGGACGGATTGGCAAAATATACCTGGCATCCGGAGTATCCGGAGGAATTTGGAGCCAGAGTATTCAAGGTAAATCGGGATAGTGGCGGTCAGCGCCAGACGTATCTGAAGGTCACCGGAGGAACACTGAAGGTAAAGATGCCTGTAAGTAGTGGAAAGAGTACCCATGGAAACGGAGAGCCCTGGGAGCAGAAGGTGGACCAGATACGGATTTATCATGGGGGTAAGTATGCTACCTGCCAGCAGGTAGAGGCAGGTAGTATTTGTGCGGTCACAGGCTTGGATTACACTTATATCGGAGAAGGGCTGGGCTATGAAGAGGAAAGCGAGCAACCCATGCTGGTGCCGGTTTTGTCCTGTCAATTGTTATTGCCCGAGGGCAGTGATGCACTGCGGGTACTGGGGCAGCTACGTTTATTGGAAGAGGAAAATCCGGAGATTCATCTGGTCTGGAAAGAGCATCCGGGAGAGATTCATGTGCAGGTCATGGGTGATGTGCAGATAGAAATTCTGCAGAAGCAGATTCTGGAACGTTTTGGGCTGCAGGTGGGCTTTGGCAATAGCAGTATTTTGTACAAGGAGACTCTGGCAGAGCCGGTGGTGGGTATCGGTCATTTCGAGCCTTTGCGGCATTATGCGGAGGTGCATCTGCTACTTAGTCCCGGAGAACCGGGCAGCGGTATCCAGGTGGGCTCTCTGTGCAGTGAGGACATCTTGGATAAAAATTGGCAACGGCTGATTCTGACCCATGTAGAAGAACGGAAACATCGGGGGGTATTGATGGGTGCAGAGCTGACAGATGTGAATGTGATGATTGTGTCCGGCAGAGCCCATAAGAAGCATACGGAGGGCGGAGATTTCCGCCAGGCCACTTATCGTGCTATTCGTCAGGGCTTGCGGCGGGGGAAGAGCCTGTTGCTGGAGCCGGTATTTGCCTTTCAATTGGAGGTGCCTGCAGAACAACTGGGCCGGGCCATGTCAGATATTCAACGGATGAATGGTAAGTTTGATGCCCCTGAGATACAGGATGGGGTGGCACATCTTACGGGGAAAGCACCGGTGGCTACCATGCAGAATTATCAGCGGGAGGTACGGGCCTATACGGGAGGCATGGGACAGCTGTCTTACACCTTTAAGGGCTATGAGCCTTGCCACAACACGGAGCAGGTACTGGCTACCCATCCCTATGATCCGGAGGCAGATTTACGCAATCCCACAGGCTCTGTGTTTTGTGCCCATGGTGCCGGATTTCAGGTGGAATGGGACCGGGTGGAAGAGTATGCCCATATGGTCAGCAGTATTACGGAGAAGGGCTTTGTGACGGCCAGCCGTGGAATGCTGCCGGAAGAGGGAGGCGTCTTGGAGGAAACGGTTTCCCCCATAAGGGAGGAACGGTATATCAGTCAGGAGGAAATTGAAGAAATCTTCCGTCAGACCTATGGCAAAAAGCCGGTGGAGAAGAACCGGTACCGAAGATATCATAGAAGCGGTTCCCCAAGAGAGGTAGCTGCCGGCAAAGGTATGGCAGGTAGCGAAACGTATCAATACCGTGGCGGTATCGGAGGCAATGCCAAAGAATATCTGTTAGTTGACGGCTATAATATTATTTTTGCATGGGAGGAATTGCGGCAGCTGGCAGAAAAAAATATGGACAGTGCCCGGGATAAGCTGATGGATATTTTGTGTAACTATCAGGGCTATACGGGATGTATCCTGATACTGGTGTTTGATGCTTATAAGGTAAAAAATAATCCGGGTAGTACCCTGGAGTATCACAATATCCATGTGGTATATACCAAGGAAGCAGAAACAGCGGACCAGTATATTGAAAAAACGGTTCATGAGATTGGCCGGAAGGAGCATGTGACGGTGGCCACCTCCGATGCCCTGGAACAGATGATTATCTGGGGGGACGGTGCCCGCAGAATGTCCGCTCAAGGGTTAAAAGAGGCATGCAGGCAGGTGAATGAGCAGATACGGGAAAAACTCTCCTCGTTGTAGCAAAAAGTGGTCATAGGTCCGCAAAGAGTAGGAAGTGAAAAAATAAGGGATTTGATACACTTAACATAATTGGAAGTGGAAGAATCTCGGAGTAGAAATTATTTAGAATTGATACGGAGGTTAGAAATGGAAATCGTGCAGAACGAGGCAAAAATTGAAGCATTCAGAGAACGTGCCAAGGCATTGGTGGCACAGATGACCTTGGAGGAAAAGGTATCCCAGACCTTGCATGGCGCCCCTGCCATTGAGCGGCTGGGAATTAAGGCATATAACTGGTGGAATGAGGGCTTGCATGGGGTAGCCAGAGCAGGCATTGCAACTATTTTCCCCCAGTCCATTGGTTTGGCAGCTACCTTTGATGAGGATTTTATTGAGGAAATAGCAGATGCAATTTCTACCGAGGGCCGTGCGAAATTTAATATGCAGCAGGCCAAGGATGATACAGACATTTATAAGGGACTGACCTTCTGGTCTCCCAATGTAAATATTTTCCGTGACCCCCGTTGGGGACGCGGTCATGAGACCTTTGGTGAGGACCCTTATCTGACCTCCCGTCTGGGTGTGAGATTTGTAGAAGGTCTCCAGGGACATGATGAGAATTATTTAAAGGCTGCAGCTTGTGCAAAGCATTTTGCAGTACATAGCGGTCCTGAGGATATCCGCCACAGCTTTGATGCCATTGCCTCCAAGCAGGATATGGCTGAGACCTATTTACCTGCATTCAAGGCTTGCGTGCAGGAAGCACATGTGGAAGCGGTAATGGGTGCTTACAACCGTACCAACGGCGAACCCTGCTGTGGTCACAAGACCCTGCTGAAGGATACTCTGAGAGATGACTGGGGCTTTAAGGGACATGTGGTTAGTGACTGTTGGGCCATCAAGGACTTCCATGAGGGACATCATGTGACAGAT